>NZ_JACAQC010000062.1:25520-59445 GCF_013385345.1 Pseudomonas sp. I8001 | reverse complement strand
CCGCTGTAAGAGCGGAACCCATTTCAGCCATCACCCAAATAACGGATATACCCCCAAACAGCAGAACTTGCACCCCCCGCGCTCCCATGAAATAGTCAGCCAAGCAAGTGCTTGGTTGGCTACCATCGGAACACAAAGGAGCGCGTCCATGTCTGTCGCTATTCGTTTGCCGCTGCAAGTCTTCTTCGACCGCGAAGCCCGCCACCCACGGCAACGATTCCTGGTTCAGCCCATCAAAGGCGGCGAGGTCCAAACCCTCACCTGGGCCGAAGCCGGTCACCAGGTCCGCTGCGCCGCCCACTGGCTGCGAGCCCGCGACCTGCCCCAGGGCTCCCACATCGCCCTGATCTCGAAAAACTGCGCCCACTGGATCATCGCCGACCTCGCCATCTGGATGGCCGGCCACGTCTCGGTCCCGCTCTACCCCAACCTCACCGCCGACTCCGTCGCCCACGTACTCGAGCATTCCGAAGCCGCACTGGCATTTATCGGCAAACTGGACGACTGGCCCGCCATGTCCGCCGGAGTAAAGGCCGACCTGCCCACCATCAGCCTGCCGCTGTGCCCCGATGGCGAATTCGATTTCACCTGGGCCGACCTGCAAGCCTGCTCACCCATTCAGGACAACCCCGCGCCCGCAGCATCCGATCTAGCCACCATCATCTACACCTCCGGCACCACCGGCCTGCCCAAGGGCGTGATGCACAGCTTCGGCGCGCTGGCCTTCGCGGCCATCCGCGGCACTGAACTGTTCGGCCTGGGGGAGGGCGACCGCTTGCTGTCCTACCTGCCGCTGTGCCACGTCGCCGAACGCATGTTCGTGGAGATGGCCTCGATCTACACCGGACAGACAGTATTTTTCGCCGAGAGCCTCGACACTTTTCTGACAGACCTCAAACGGGCGAGGCCAACAGCGCTGTTCGGCGTACCGCGGATCTGGACCAAATTCCAGATGGGCGTCTATAGCAAAATCCCCCCGAGCCGCCTCGATACCTTGCTGCGCCTGCCCTTCATCGGCAAACGGGTCGGCCACAAAGTACTCGCCGGGTTGGGCCTGGACGCTGTGCGCGTGGCGATCTCCGGCGCAGCCCCCGTGCCCGAAGCACTGTTGGTCTGGTATCGCCGGCTGGGCCTGGATGTGCTGGAGGTTTATGGCATGACCGAAAGCTGCGGCTACTCCCACGTGTGCCGCCCCGGCCAGCAGAAACTCGGCTGGATAGGCCCGCCATGCCCGGACGTCGAAGTACGCATCGGTGACGACGGCGAAGTCCAGGTACGCAGCGGCGCGACCATGCTCGGTTATTACAAGGACCCGGCAAAAACTGCCGAGACCCTCACCGCCGACGGCTTCCTGCGCACCGGCGACAAGGGCGAGCAGGGCACCGATGGCCGCCTGCGGCTGACCGGGCGGCTCAAGGAAATCTTCAAGACCAGCAAAGGCAAATACGTGGCCCCGGCGCCGATTGAAAACCGCCTGGCCGAACATGCACGCATCGAGCAGGTGTGCGTGGTGGGCGATGGCTTGAGTGCGCCCATGGGCCTGTGCGTGTTATCTGCCGTGGGTCTGCAAGATGCCGCAGGCGCTGGGCGCCAGGCTTTGCAGGGCAGCCTTGAACGCTTGCTGGAAGAGGTCAACCAAGTGCTCGATAAACATGAGCGCTTGCGCCAACTGGTGGTGGTGAAAGACAGTTGGGCGGTGGAAAACGGTTTTCTCACGCCGACCTTGAAGATCAAGCGCAACGTGATTGAATCAGCCTACGGGTCGCAGTTCCTGGCCTGGAGCGAGCGCTCCGAAGCCGTGCTGTGGCAGGATTGAGCACTGACATAAAACCAATAAGGACCGATCAATGAGCCTGTGGCGCACCCAACCGAATATCGAGCAACTGAATGCGATTCAGAAAAACACCATCGGTGAAGTACTGGATATCCGCTTTGAACGTTTTGACGACGAGTCCCTGACAGCCAGCATGGTGATCGACCACCGCACCCATCAACCCTACGGCCTGCTGCACGGCGGCGCGTCGGTGGTACTCGCGGAAACCGTGGGCTCCATGGCCAGTTACCTGTGCATCGACGCCAGCAAGTTCTATTGCGTTGGCCTGGAAATCAACGCCAACCACCTGCGCGGCCTGCGCAGCGGGCGGGTGACGGCGGTGGCCAAGCCTATTCACATCGGACGCACCACCCACGTATGGGACATTCGCCTGACCAGTGATGAAGGCAAGGCCAGCTGCGTATCGCGCCTGACCATGGCCGTGGTGCCGCTGGGGGAGAACCCGCCGGCCCGATAGGCGTGGCGTGAGTGTCATCATTCCTGGCAGTTACAGTCATTGCCGTGACTGCCCGGTCTGGGGAGAATCAACACTCTGTTTACGGTGATGGATCAGGTATGTCGCAGCACGTGTTTTTCGCTCACGCCAATGGCTTTCCTTCGGCGACCTACGGCAAATTGTTTGCCGCCCTGGCCCCGGAGTACGCCGTCGCGCATTTGCCGCAGCACGGTCACGACCCCCGGTTTCCAGTGGATGACAATTGGCAGAACCTGGTGGACGAACTGATCCACCACCTTGAGCAACAACCGGAGCCGGTGTGGGGCGTGGGCCATTCGTTGGGTGGTGTGCTGCACCTGCATGCGGCCATGCGTAGCCCGCAGCTGTATCGCGGGGTGGTGATGCTGGATTCGCCGGTACTGACCCTGGCCGATCGCTGGGTGATCCGCGCGGCCAAGCGTTTCGGCTTTATCGACCGGCTGACCCCGGCGGGGCGCACCCTGGGCCGTCGTGAAGAGTTCGCCGACCTGGCGGCTGCGCGCCAGTACTTCTCTGGCAAGACCTTGTTTCGCGGCTTTGATCCCGACTGTTTTGATGCCTACCTGCAACACGGCCTGGAACCGGTGGGTGATCGCCTGCGCCTGCGCTTTGATCCGGCCACCGAAATCAGCATCTACCGCGGCGTGCCCCACACCAGCCCCGGCCAGGCCCGGCAACTGAAAGTGCCGCTGGCGGTGGTGCGTGGTCGCCAGAGCCGGGTGGTGATGCGTCACCATGCCAGCGGCGTGGGGCGCATGCCCATGGGCGAAATGCTGACCATGCCCGGCGGCCACATGTTTCCCCTTGAACGCCCACAGGACACCGCCACTTTGATCAAGAACCTGTTTGCCCGTTGGGAAGCTCGCCAGCGCGAGCGCAGTTGCGCATGACTGCGCCCGTCGAAGAAGTCCGCCTGGCGCTGCCGCACATCGAGTTGGCGGCGCATCTGTTCGGCCCTGAAGACGGTTTGCCGGTGATTGCCCTGCATGGCTGGCTGGACAACGCCAACAGCTTTGCCCGGCTGGCACCGAAACTCGATGGCCTGCGCATCGTCGCCCTGGACATGGCCGGCCATGGTCACTCGGCCCATCGACCCGCTGGCGCCGGTTATTCCCTTTGGGATTACGTCCACGACGTGCTGCAAGTCGCCGAACAACTCGGGTGGAAACGTTTTGCATTACTTGGCCACTCCCTCGGCGCCATCGTTTCCCTGGTGTTGGCCGGCGCCTTGCCGGAGCGGGTGACGCACCTGGGATTGATTGATGGCGTGATCCCGCCGACCGGCACCGCAGACAACGCCGCCGAACGCCTCGGCATGGCGTTGCAGGCGCAAATGAACCTGCAGGACAAGCGCAAGCCGGTGTACAGCACCCTTGATCGCGCGGTGGAAGCGCGGATGAAAGGCGTGGTGGCAGTCAGTCGTGAAGCCGCCGAACTGCTGGCCCAGCGTGGCTTGATGCCCGTGCCGGGTGGTTACACCTGGCGCAGCGACAGCCGCCTGACCCTGGCCTCCCCCATGCGCCTGACAGAAGAACAGGCGATGGCCTTCGTGCGCCGAGTCGGCTGTCCGACACAGTTGGTGGTCGCCGAAGACGGCATGTTGGCGAAACATTCCGAATTGCTTTCCGGGCTTCCGTTCCAGGTGACTACCTTGCCCGGTGGCCATCATTTGCACCTGAATGACGAGCCAGGCGCTACCCTTGTTGCAGACTGTTTCAATCGGTTCTTCTCCACGCCTTGACTTGGCGGGGTCAACTGCCGAGGCTGGGCGGATCGAAAGGGAGTCAACCATGAACGATCTCAACACCGCAGCGCACCCCTATGGCCAGGGCGCGCCGATCCGATGAGTATGCCGAAGGGATTTTTCCGTGTTCTGGGGCTGTGCTGTTTCAGCCCGCTGGTGTTTGCCGCCGACGTACCGGGTAGCCAGGACTTGCCCGCCGTGGCCCGTCAGGTCGACGCGCAGATCGTCGACTACCGTCCCGCCGAAGAGAAAGAACGTATCTACCCGCTGGGCTCGATCCGCAAGATCAGCGGCCAGCTGCGTTATGAAGGCCAGGCCACCGCCCGCGGCCAAGCCACTGCCATCACCTACGAACTGCCTGCCGAGCACACCTCCAGCGCCGCCTTTACCGCCACCCGTGAAGCCTTGCAGGCCCAGGGCGCGCAACTGCTGTTCTGGTGCCAGGCCCGTGATTGCGGTGAAAGCAGCCTGTGGGCCAATGAAGTGTTCGGCAATGCCAAGCTGGTGGGCGCCGACGGCCAGCAGGAATACCTGCTGCTGCGCTTGGCGGCCCCGCAGGACAACTCCCTGGTCGCGTTGTACGGCATCACCCGGGGCAATCGACGGGCGTACCTGCACGTGGAACAGATGGACGCCAGCGCACCGTTGGGCGATTTGCTGCCGACCTCCGCTACGCTGCTGCGGGAACTGAAAAGCACTGGCGAGCTGGATTTTCCCAAGCTGGGCGCCGAGCCTGACGCCACCTGGCTCACCCTTATTTCCCGCGGATTGAACCTGGATGCCACGTTGCGGGTCAGTTTGACCGGGCCCACCGCCGAGGCATGGCGCCAGGGCTTGATCGATCAGGGCGTACGTGCGGCGCGCCTGGAAACCGGCACCACCGAAGCCAAGGGTTTGCACCTGCATCTGATACGCTGACCGTTCCAGGGCGAACGGACCCGCGCCGTTCGCCTAAGCTCTTGCTCTTACAGACTTCTTTTCGAGAAACCACATGCTCAATAACGATCGCCTGCTGGTGCAGATCCTGCTGCTGGTGTTGTTTGGTGCCAGCTTCTGGGTGATGGCGCCGTTCTGGTCGGCGCTGTTCTGGGGCGCGGTACTGGCGTTTGCCAGTTGGCCGGTGATGCGCTTGCTCACCCGCTGGCTGGGCGGTCGCGAATCGCTGGCCGCGGGGATCCTGACCCTGGTCTGGATGCTATTGGTGGCGTTGCCGCTGGTTTGGCTGGGGTTCAACCTGGCCGACCATGTGCGCGATGCCGTGGGCCTGATCAAGGATATCCAGGTGGATGGCTTGCCTGCGGCGCCCACCTGGCTCGGCTCCATTCCCTTTGTCGGCGAACGATTGGTGGCGATGTGGGACAGCATCGACCAGCAGGGCGCGGCACTGATGGTCACGTTGAAACCGTACCTGGGACAGGTCGGCAACTGGTTGCTGGCCCGCAGTGCGCAGATCGGCGGCGGCATCCTGGAACTGACCCTGAGCCTGGTGTTCGTGTTCTTTTTCTACCGTGACGGGCCGCGCCTGGCGATGTTTGTGCATCGCTTGCTGGAGCGGTTGATCGGCGACCGGGCGGGCTATTACATCGAACTGGTCGCGGGTACGGTGCAGCGGGTGGTCAACGGTGTGATCGGCACCGCTGCCGCCCAGGCCTTGCTGGCGCTGATCGGCTTCTGGATTGCCGGTGTTCCGGGGGCTTTGGTGCTGGGGATCGTGACGTTCCTGCTCAGCCTGATTCCGATGGGCCCGCCGCTGATCTGGATTCCGGCCACCGCCTGGCTCGCCTGGAAGGGCGACTACACCTATGCGGTGTTCCTCGGTGTATGGGGCACGTTCATCATCAGCGGCGTCGACAACGTGCTCAAGCCCTACCTGATCAGCCGTGGCGGCAACCTGCCGCTGGTGATCGTGTTGCTGGGGGTGTTTGGCGGGTTGATTGCGTTCGGCTTTATCGGCCTGTTTATCGGCCCGACATTGCTGGCGGTGGCGTATAGCTTGTTGACCGACTGGAGTGCCACCCAGGCTCAGGTGCGGCGGGAAGATAAAACCGGGCAGTAATGGTTCCTGCAGGGCGCAGGAACCATTACTACGCCCTTGGCAGCCACATTACGGCGGTAAGGCCGCCGCCCGGAGTTTCCTCCAGGCTCAGCCGTCCACCGAGGCGTTCCACGGCTTCCTTGGAAATCGTCATGCCCAACCCCACGCCACCGGAATTGCGGTTGCGCGAGCCTTCCAGCCGATAAAACGGTTCAAACACCGCCTCGCGTTTATCCGCCGCAATGCCCGGGCCGTGGTCGATTACCTTCACCACCAGCGCCTGCGGAGTGTCCGCGAGTTCGATCCGCGCGGTGCCGGCGTACCGCAGGGCGTTGTCGATCAGGTTGTTCAGGCACGAACGCAGGGCCATCGGTTGCACTTGCAGCGGCGCGCACTCACCACTGCATTGCACATCGGAGCCACGGTCCTGGGCGTTTTCACTCAGGGATTCCACCAGCGCCTGCACATCCAGCCAATGCCGGGTTTCGCTGGTGCGCTGCTCGTGCAGGTAGCTCAGGGTGGCGTCGAGCATGCCGATCATGTCGTCCAGGTCCTGGCGCATCTGGCCCTGCAGCTTGGTGTCTTCGATCTGTTCCAGGCGCAGCTTGAGCCGTGACAGCGGCGTGCGCAGGTCGTGGGACACGGCGCCCAGCATGCGGGCACGCTGGGTGACCTGTTCGCGGATGCGCTTTTGCATCAGGTTGAAGGTCGATGCCGCTTGCCGCGCCTCCCGTGGGCCGGACTCGTTCAGCGGTGGGCTGTCGAGGTCCAGGCTCAGGCGCTCGGCCGCGGCGCTCAGGCGCTGGATTGGCCGGCTGAGCAGCTTGGCGCCGTACCAGGCGGCAATGATCAGCGAGATAAACTGGAAGGTCAGCGGTACCACAGGCCCGCCGAACCAGGGACGGCGATGCTCCTTGGGCATTGGCGTCAGGCTGCCGTCCGGTTGCTCGATGAAGGTCTCGTGGGGCGGAGGGGGCGGCGGGCCATAATGGTGAAACCAGAAGAATGCCAGCGCGTGGGCCAGCACAATCGCCACCAGCAACACGCCGAACAGCCGCCCGAACAGGGTGTTGAAGGCGTTGCGCATCAGCCGATATCTCGGGCGTCGAACAGGTAGCCTTCACCGCGTACGGTCTTGATCAACTGCGGGGCCTTGGGGTCGTCCCCCAGCTTCTGGCGCAGGCGCGAGACCAGCAGGTCAATACTGCGATCAAAGGCCTCGATGGAGCGACCCCGGGCCGCGTCCAGCAATTGTTCACGGCTCAGTACCCGGCGCGGGCGCTCGATAAACACCCACAGCAAACGGAATTCGGCGTTGGACAGCGGCACCACCAGCCCGTCGTCGGCCACCAGCTGGCGCAGCACGCTGTTGAGGCGCCAGTTGTCGAAGCGGATATTCGCCCGCTGCTCGGTGCGGTCATCCCGCACCCGGCGCAGGATGGTCTGGATGCGCGCTACCAGTTCACGGGGCTCGAAGGGCTTGGACATGTAGTCGTCGGCCCCCAGTTCCAGGCCGATAATGCGGTCGGTAGGTTCGCAGCGGGCGGTGAGCATCAGGATCGGGATGTCCGATTCCGCCCGCAGCCAGCGGCACAGCGACAGGCCGTCTTCGCCCGGCAGCATCAGGTCGAGCACCACCACGTCGAAGGTCTCGGCTTGCATGGCCTGGCGCATGGCCGCGCCATCGGTCACGCCGCTGGCGAGAATGTTGAAGCGTGCCAGGTAATCGATCAGCAGTTCGCGGATCGGCACGTCGTCGTCGACAATCAGCGCGCGGGTGTTCCAGCGCTTGTCTTCACCGACAAGCGATGCTTTTTGATCGTCATTCAGCACAGGAGTCAGGGTTTGCATGGTGCGATCATCTACCTGGTTGGCCGCCGGGCCGAAGCTCGGCGGCGAGGTTGTTGCGTTCAGCATAGGCGCCCAGCCCCGGGGCTGGAAGTTCTGTACGATGGTTCACGTGTGCGAGGCTAATCTTCGGGGGTATTGCAGGCATGTCGGGAATGTATCTGTTTCGACACAATTGCCCGGGAGCCCGCAATCTGGCGGCTAAATCGCGAATTACCGATCATCGGATCCCGCAAACCCGCTGCTTGCGCTACAATCCGCGCCGATTTCGACTTGCCTGAGAGCCCATTCCAATGTCCGCCTGCCAGACTCCTATCATCGTCGCCCTGGATTACCCCACTCGTGACGCCGCACTGAAGCTGGCTGACCAGTTGGACCCCAAGCTTTGCCGGGTCAAGGTTGGCAAGGAACTGTTCACCAGTTGTGCCGCCGAAATTGTCGGCACCTTGCGTGACAAAGGGTTCGAGGTGTTCCTCGACCTGAAATTCCACGATATCCCCAACACCACCGCGATGGCGGTCAAGGCCGCCGCCGAAATGGGCGTGTGGATGGTCAACGTGCACTGCTCCGGCGGCTTGCGCATGATGGCTGCGTGCCGTGAAGTGCTCGATCAGCGCAGCGGCCCCAAGCCACTGCTGATTGGCGTGACCGTGCTGACCAGCATGGAGCGTGAAGACCTGGCCGGCATCGGCCTGGACATCGAGCCACAGGAACAAGTGCTGCGCCTCGCGGCCCTGGCGCAAAAGGCTGGCCTGGACGGCCTGGTGTGCTCGGCGCTGGAAGCGCAGGCGCTGAAGACCGCCCACCCGGCGTTGCAACTGGTGACCCCGGGGATTCGCCCGGCGGGCAGCGCCCAGGACGACCAGCGTCGCATCCTGACCCCGCGCCAGGCCCTGGATGCCGGTTCCGATTACCTGGTGATCGGTCGCCCGATCAGCCAGGCGGCCGACCCGGCCAAGGCGCTGGCAGCGGTAGTTGCCGAGATTGCGTGACCTACCGACCTGAAGTGGGCACGGTAAAAAAATGTGGGAGCGGGCTTGCTCGCGAAGGCGGTAGAGCAGTCACCTTATGCATTGACTGTCACACCGCCTTCGCGAGCAAGTCGAACCGTCGCACCGCCGCTCCCACATTTGGTTCTGCGGTGTGTCAGCTGACCTTCAACACCAACTTCCCAAAGTTATCACCGTTGAACAGTTTCATCAGCGTCTCCGGGAACGTCTCCAGCCCCTCGACTATATCTTCCTTGCTCTTGAGCTTGCCCTGAGCCATCCAGCCGGCCATTTCCTGCCCGGCAGCGGCAAAATTCGCCGCGTGGTCCATCACCACAAACCCTTCCATGCGCGCACGATTGACCAGCAGTGACAGGTAGTTGGCCGGCCCTTTGACAGCTTCCTTGTTGTTGTACTGGCTGATGGCGCCGCAGATCACTACGCGGGCTTTCAATGCCAGGCGGCTGAGCACGGCATCGAGAATGTCCCCGCCGACGTTATCGAAATACACGTCCACACCTTTCGGGCACTCGCGCTTGAGGCCGGCATGCACGTCTTCGTTCTTGTAGTCGATGGCTGCATCAAAACCCAGTTCATCCACCAGGAACCTGCATTTGTCGGCGCCGCCAGCGATGCCTACCACGCGGCAGCCTTTGATCTTGGCAATCTGCCCGGCAATGCTGCCCACCGCGCCTGCCGCGCCGGAGATCACCACGGTGTCGCCGGCCTTGGGCGCGCCGGTGTCCAGCAGGGCGAAGTAGGCGGTCATGCCGGTCATCCCCAGCGCCGACAGATAACGCGGCAACGGCGCGAGTTTCGGATCGACCTTGTAGAAACCCCGCGGCTCACCGAGGAAGTAATCCTGCACACCCAAGGCACCGTTGACGTAGTCGCCCACGGCAAATTTCGGGTTGTTCGATGCGATCACCTTGCCTACGCCCAGGGCGCGCATGACTTCGCCGATACCCACCGGCGGAATGTAGGATTTGCCCTCGTTCATCCAGCCGCGCATGGCCGGGTCCAGGGACAGGTATTCGTTGTGCACCAGCACCTGGCCGTCCTGGGGTGTACCCACCGGCACTTCCTGGTAAGTGAAGGTGTCCCGCGTGGCCGCGCCGACCGGGCGTTTGGCGAGCAGGAATTGGCGGTTGGTATGGGCAGTCATGGCAGCGACTCTTGAGAAGTGGACCTTGAGTGATAGACCCTTCGGGCTGCACCGGCAAGGTGCGCGGCACCTGCGAATGCCCACCGATCCACTGCAATGATAGTGATGAGGGTGCCGTTATCACTGCGGCTCATGGTTCGCCAACCGGGCTTTTGATAGTGCTGACGCGCCGATGGTGGCTCTGGCTAGACTGGGGTCATCGAGCATCCCCATCGAAGGAACATCCACCATGAGCATGACATTTTCCGGCCAGGTCGCCCTGGTGACCGGTGCGGCCGCCGGCATTGGCCGCGCCACTGCGCTGGCGTTCGCCGCTGAAGGCTTGAAAGTCGTAGTCGCCGACCTGGACGCGGCTGGCGGCGAGGGCACTGTGGCGCTGATTCATCAGGCCGGTGGCGAAGCGGTGTTTGTGCGCTGCAATGTCACCCTCGAAGCGGACGTGCAGCAGTTGATGCAGCAGACCGTGGCCACCTATGGCCGGTTGGACTATGCCTTCAACAACGCCGGGATCGAGATCGAGAAGGGCAAGCTGGCGGACGGCAGCCTGGATGAGTTCGACGCAATCATGGGCGTCAACGTCAAGGGCGTGTGGCTGTGCATGAAGTATCAACTGCCGTTGCTGCTGGCTCAGGGCGGCGGCGCCATCGTCAACACGGCTTCTGTGGCAGGACTTGGGGCGGCGCCGAAGATGAGTATCTATGCCGCGTCCAAGCACGCGGTGATCGGCCTGACCAAGTCGGCGGCGATCGAGTACGCGAAAAAGAAAATCCGCGTCAACGCGGTATGCCCGGCCGTGATCGACACCGATATGTTCCGCCGTGCCTATGAAGCCGACCCGCGCAAAGCCGAATTTGCCGCCGCCATGCACCCGGTCGGGCGTATCGGCAAGGTCGAGGAGATCGCCAGCGCCGTGCTTTATCTGTGCAGCGACGGTGCTGCCTTCACCACGGGCCAGGCATTGGCGGTGGACGGTGGCGCGACCGCGATTTAGGAAGTGAGGCGGATGCCATTCAGAAAAGCGTTGGAGGCGCTGTGGGTTTTTTCCGCAGGTGGCCAGATGCCTCACCTGAATGTGTTTCACTAGGTAAATAATTCAATTAAATCAATGATTTAATAAATCTTGATCGCGGCTGTCATTGGGCTTCTGTGCTTAACTGGTTTGGGTTAAATGACAACAGTTTAAGTGAGTGGCTCATGGATTTAGGGATCGATCGACAAGCCCTTGTACCGGTAGTGCAGCAAATCGTCAGTGCGCTGGCCGCCTGGATTCGCGAGAGCGGCGCCAGCCCCGGGACGCGGTTGCCCTCGGTGCGGCAACTGGCCCACGAGAACCTGCTCAGTCAGTCCAGCGTCATCGAGGCGTTCGAGCGGATGGTTGCCCAAGGGGTGCTGGCCTCAAGGCAAGGCGCCGGTTTCTGTGTGGCCCAGCCACCCGCCGAGCGTGGTCTTCGCGGTGAAAACCAATGGTATGAGGGCGCCGAGTCGGGGTGGGGCGCCTTCATCGACAATCAACTGGGCGAACTGAAACTGGGATGCGGCTGGCTGCCGGACACCTGGCGCGAGAGCGACGACATCAGTTACGCGATTCGTGAAGTCACCCGCACCGACACTGCGGCGGTCTTCAACTACAGCACGCCGCTGGGGCTGCCGGCCCTGCGTGAACAGCTGCTCAAGCGCCTGGCGCACATCCAGGTGGCAACCCGGGTCGAGCATATTCTCACCACCCACGGCGCGAGCCACGCCCAGGACCTGCTGATCCGCACGTTGCTCAAGGCCGGCGATACCGTGGTGGTGGAAAGCCCGGGGTACGGCAACCTTTACCGCCAACTGGCCTTTCATGGTGTCAAGCTGCTGGAAGTGCCGCGCACCCGTGGCGGCCCGGACATGCATGCCCTGGAAGCGCTGTTGCGCGGGCACCGGCCCAAGTGCCTGTTCATCAACAGCCTGTATCACAACCCCACCGGCACCAGCCTGTCCCTGGCGGTGGCCGAGCGCTTGCTGCAACTGGCCCATTCCCAGGACTTCTTCATCATCGAGGAGGACGTCTATGGCGACCTGCAACATGCCACGTGCACCCGGTTGTCGGCGTTGCCCCACGAGGACCGGGTGATCTATGTCTCGAGTTTTTCCAAGACCCTCAGCAGCGCCTTGCGGGTGGGGTACCTCACGGCCAGCGGGGCGATCATCGCGCAATTGGCCAGGGTCAAGACCTTGACCGGCATCGGCACCTCGCGGTTTGCCGAGGCGGTGGTGGCGACGTTGCTGGCCAATGGTACCTACCGCAAGTGGGTGCAACGCCTGCGCCGGCGGCTGAGCACGGAAATGGCCATGACCCTGCAGGTGCTGGAAGACGAAGAGTGGGAGGTGTTTGCGGTGCCGGCGGGGGGCATGTTCCTCTGGGCGCGCCCTGGTGTCGGCGACCGTTCCACCGTGCAGGCACGGGCTCGCCGGCTGGGGGTGTTGCTGTCGCCGGGGACGCTTTTCAGCCCGACGGGCGAATCCAGCGACTGGCTGCGCATCAATGTGGCCTACGCTTCTGATCAGCGTGCACTGGCGTTGTTCAAGGCCATGGGGCCGGCAGGATCGACCTCTACCATTCTGAAAACGACGAGGATGTAGCTTTTTGCCATTATTGTGGCGCCAAACCCTTGTATTCAGTGCCCCGGGGTTGCGAATCTCGCTGCATCGAAACCTGGCTTGATGGCATTCGCCATTGCAAGAGGACTCAAGTGCAATGATTTCTGCCGTGCAACGACGTTTTGCCAACCTCGGTATGGCCAAGAAACTGGGCTTGGGCTTTGCCCTGGTACTGCTGTTGACGGCATTGGTGGCCGCGATTGGCGTGTGGTCGCTGCAAACCGTTGGCCAGCGCTTCGAGGGCCTTAAAGCCATGTCGGCGCTCAACAGCGGCTTGCTCAAGGTGCGCTTGATCGAGCAGGACTACGCGCTGCATGCCGACCCCAAGTCGGTGGACGCCTTGCACGAAAGTGTCGACGCGTTGGCGGCCCAGGCGGTAATTCTCAAGGCCCAGTCGCCTGCCAATGTCCCGGTGATGAGCGACGTCGAGCAGGCGCTGGCGGCGTATCGCAAGGCGTTCGATGAGTTTGTCGAGCTGACCCAGACCAAGGACCTGGCGCTGGAAATGGCCAGTTGGTCGGTCTCCAGTGTCGCCAACAACCTTGATGTGTTGCAGGCCGGGCTGGCGGACGACGGCGCCTATGGCCTCAAGGAAAGCCAGGGCAAGGAAGGTGCCGAATTCATCGAGCAGGCGGGGCAGGTCAGCCAGGTCTCGCGCCTGATGCTGCAGGCCATGAACGAAGCGCACGTGCGCCTGGACCAGAGCCGCAAGGGCGATGACGAGAACGCCGAGCAGGGCAAGATCGAGCAGGCCGATCAGGCCCTGGCCCAGGTCGAACAGCTGAAAACCACCGTCAAGGATCCTGGCTACCAAACCGTGCTTAACGAAGTGTCCGGGCATATCGCGGCCTTCAGCGAAAAACTCGGCGAATACACCGGGCTGCTGGCCCAGGAAAAAGTCGTCTACAAGCAGTTGCACGAACGTGCAGCCGAAGTGGTCACCCGGGTCAATCAGGCCTACGACGCAGAAGACCTGTCGATGCAGGCGCAGTTGAAGAAAAGCGCGTTGCTGATCATCGGTTCTTCGGCGTTGGCGTTATTGGTCGGGCTGATTGCCGCGTGGATCATCACCCGTTTGATCGTTGCACCGCTGCGCAGCGTGATTGCAGTGGCCCAGCAGATTGCCGCCGGTGATCTCAGTGGCCGCATGGAAGTCAGTCGTCGGGACGAGATGGGCCAGTTGATGCTCGCGATGCAACAGATGAGCAGCGGCCTGAGCAGCATGGTCAGCGGGTTGCAGGCGGGTATCGAGCAACTGGCCAGCTCGGCCCATTCGCTGTCCAGCGTCACCGAGCAGACCAATATCGAGGTCAGCAGCCAGAAGGAAGAAACCGAGCAGGTGGCCACGGCCATGAACCAGATGACCGCCACCGTGCACGATGTGGCGCGCAACGCCGAAGAAGCGGCCCAGGCGGCGCAGACGGCGGATGACAAGGTCGACAGCGGTCAGCAGGTGGTGCGCCAGAGCTTGCAGCGTATCGAGTTGCTGGCCAGCTCCGCGACCTCCGCCAGTACCAGCATCGAAAGCCTGAGCGCGGAGATCCAGACTATCGGCACCGTCCTTGAGGTGATCAAGAGCGTGGCCGAGCAAACCAACCTGCTGGCGCTGAATGCGGCCATCGAGGCGGCGCGGGCGGGCGAGCAGGGCCGCGGTTTTGCCGTGGTGGCCGACGAGGTGCGGGCGCTGGCCAAGCGCACCCAGCAATCGACCGAGGAAATCGAACGGTTGGTGAGTACCTTGCGCAGCGCTGCGCAGGCTTCGGTGCAGCAGATCAGGCAGAGCGGCGAACTGGTCAAGCTGGCGGTCAGTGATGCCCTGGAAACCGAAAGCGCCCTGGGCAGCATCGCGGCGGCGGTGTCGTTGATCCAGCAGATGAACCAGCAGATTGCCGCAGCGGCCGAAGAGCAAAGCTCGGTGGCCGAGGAAATCAACCGCAGCGTCACCAGCATCCGTGCGAGTGCCGATCAATCGGCGTTGAGCATGCAGGGCAATGCAGCGTCGAGCATCGAGCTGGCGCAGTTGGGTACGGAGCTTAAGGGGATGGTCGGGCACTTCCGCCTTTGATCACCGCAGGCCTGCGGTGATCAAAGGGCAGGGCGGTCAGGCGTTGTTGGCCAGGAAGGTCAGCAGCGCTTCGTTGACGAAATCGGGGTTTTCCCGGCTGGAGATATGCCCGGCGTGCGGAATCAACGTCAGCGCGCAGCCGATCAAGGCCGCCATTTCCTCTGATTCGGCCGGTGGGCGTGGCTTGTCCTGCTCGCCACACATCACCAGGGTGGTGTCGGTGTCGAGGCGCGCCAGTTGTGCCAACACATCCGCGCGGCTGAAGATAATCCGGCCCAGGGGCACGATGCTGTGCACCAGGCGTTCCTTGGGGAAGGCCTGCAGTGCGTTGCGGAAATCCTGGTACAAGGCCGACTCCCGGTCGATACCGGGACGGAAGAAGATCGGTGCCACCACATCCAGCAGCGGTTCCGGAATGGCGCCGGCATCTTCGATCATCTTGAACAGCGAAAAGTAGTATTGGCGAGTGGCTTCCGGCTCGGCGCCCAGGTGCGTGTCCATCAGCACCAGGCTGTTGACCCGCTCGGGAGCCAGCAGCGCCAGGCGTGCGCCCCACATGCCGCCGACCGACAAGCCCACGAGGTTGACCTGGGCAATGTCCAGGTGATCCAGCAGCGCCAGGTGCTGGCGTGCGAGGTCGTCCAGGGATGCAGTGTTTGCAGGCAGTGCGCCGGACTCGCCGTGGCCCCAAAGCTCGGGGACGATCACCCGGTACTGTTGCGACAGGGCTTCGATCTGCGGCGCCCACATCTGGCTGTCCCACAGGTAGCTGGAACCGAGGAGAACGGCCGGGCCGGTGCCCTGGTCGAGGTAGTGCAGCGGTTGTCCATCGATGAGCACGACAGGCATGGCGAAGCCCTTTTCGTTAACGGAGAGAGGGGCCTTTTTTACGCTATTCGAGGGGAAGGGGATAGGTGCAGAGTGATGGCATGTGGCGAGCGGGTTTGCCGCCCACCACAATGGCAGGGGATCAGTCGTAGATGGCTTTCTTCTTCCAGTCGGCGTCCGCATCCACCACTTTCAAGCCTTCGGTCAATTCGTTGACCTCGTCTTCAGCCGGTTCAAGGTTGGACAGCACCATGGAGTTGGCGCGCGCCAGCTGTTTCTCGAGCAATTGCAGCTGCTGGCTGTACACCACCGGCTCCGGTTGCTTGCGCAGGTACTGCACGCCGCGTTCGAACGCCAGGCGAGCCTGGCCCGGCTGGCCTTGTTGCAGCGCGTGCTGGCCCAGGTTGTTGAAGAACTCGATGTGCAGCAGCACCAGGATATGGCGAATTTCCTTGATCCAGTGCTTGGCTTCATTGGTCGGGAGGAAACCGTCCTGGGCCGCTCGGGTCACCTGGCCATGCAGTGCTTCGAGCAGGAAACGTACATCCTTGGCCTTGGCTTCGGTCTGGATCGGGCCGGGCGGGTTGTTCACCGGAATCGATTCGCCCTGGGCCACCAGCGCGTTGAGTTCAGTGATGCGTGCCTTGAGCGACGCATTGGACTTGTCGAGGTTCAGCAGGCGCTGGTTGACGTTGAGCTCCAGGCGGGTCAGCAGCAACTTGAGTCGCGGCGTCATCAACTGGCCAGGGAAGGTCTCGGTGATTTCGCCGCAGCGGCGCAGCCGGTCATTGAGTTCGATCCGGGTCCGGTTCTTTTCCAGCTTATTGTTTTCCACCACGTGGTTCATGTAGCCAATGGCGATCAGTATTACGATCCCGGCTATTACCAGCAGGGTGATCATGAGTGGTGTCACCGGTGTGACCTCTTTATGGGGTTTGCATTGAAGTGTAGTGACTGGTGCAGTGACCGGATAGGACTGAGCGACCAGTTGCGTCAGTAGTTTCTTCTATATAGCGGGGCAGTCCCTGCGTAGATGCACATTGCCATCATTTGCTGTGGCGAACTATAGCGCCTTGTGGAACGCCAGAATATAGGCGCCAAAGCCTGGACGGCGAGAAACCCTTGCAACCCCCGTAAACCACGGCGAAGTCATTGATTTAAATAAATTTATCCTTGGGGGTTGACGACCTCCCAATCCATCCATAGAATGCGCGCCACTTACAGCGTAAAGCACACAGCGAAACGCGGTAGGGAGTGAATGTTGTACGTGTGTCCCCTTCGTCTAGTGGCCTAGGACACCGCCCTTTCACGGCGGTAACAGGGGTTCGAGTCCCCTAGGGGACGCCATATGCGGGAATAGCTCAGTTGGTAGAGCACGACCTTGCCAAGGTCGGGGTCGCGAGTTCGAGTCTCGTTTCCCGCTCCAAATTTAAGCAGTGTTGCCCTCGGGCGGCACTGAGTGAAACCAGGGCGTAATCTTCGGATTTAATCTCTGGGCACTGAAATACACACCATGTGTTTCAGTAGCGTGTCCCCTTCGTCTAGTGGCCTAGGACACCGCCCTTTCACGGCGGTAACAGGGGTTCGAGTCCCCTAGGGGACGCCATTTGCGGGAATAGCTCAGTTGGTAGAGCACGACCTTGCCAAGGTCGGGGTCGCGAGTTCGAGTCTCGTTTCCCGCTCCATATTTAACAAAAACGCCGATCAGCAATGATCGGCGTTTTTGTTTGTGGGTTTTTTGTGAGCTGGAGTGCAATGCCCCGGCCCACGTTGCGTTTGTACCGCTAGAAATTATCCATCGCGTGGCACATCGACAGCCTTCCCGACGGCGTCGGTTCAATCGGACTCCATCGTTCGGCACCTTTCGGCAGCTCAGCAAGCTCGAATGAGCAACTCCCGGACATTGATGCTCGCACCATGTAGTCCATGCCGGGCTTGGGGATAAAGGTCATGGTGTTGAAACATTGCCGGCCATATTGCGGCAACCCAAGGTAATGAAAGGCAATGGGCGTGTTCGCCGGAATCACCTGTTCGGACGACACCGCACCGTCCCAGGTGTAAATCGGCCCCGGCATCCCCAGGCTTGCGCCATTGCGGTCGGCGAAGCCGGATTTGGCGGACACCATCACGCCTGCTCCGGGAACATTCCAGTCCAGGCAATCGCGCCCGGGCACTGCGCGCACCATGCCGTCGCTGATAATGCGCAAGCGCGCCGTCTCGGCAGACGGTGGCGCTGTATAGGCGGTGTTGAGGGAGCGGACGTTATATACCTGGCCACAGCCGCTGAGGAGCAACAGGAACAGGGCGGGAATGACACGTAAAGTGCTCATGGCTGGCGGCAGTTCTGGCTGACCGACAGATGCGGCGCGGGCTCATGGCTGACCATCTGCAAGCCATCGGCGCCCTGGAAGATAAAATATGTACTGCGACAATCCTTGAACGTCTGCGAGTAACCCTCAGCCCGGAATCCCTGCCCGTCGATCTTCCTGGTCACCGTATTGTCACGGCTGACCACGGCGAGTACCTGCTCATAGCTGTCGCCCATCTTCACCCCCGGCACCCCGGTGGAGGTCATGGAATTGGCACAACCTGCCAGCCCGATGGCCGCCCAAACCAGCGCCGTACCGTACAGTCCATTGCGTGTGGTGTTCATCCCTGCTCTCCATCCATGAGGTGTGCAGGGTTGGTCAGCGCAACGGCGGAAAAGTGCAACATTCATATCTGGCAATGTGACATTGCCCGCAAATCATGGGATTTGCAGGCAACGGCTCACGGCTTGCCCGGATGCGGCTCCGGGTACTCGCTTGTCACGTCCAATGCCTTGGCATACGGCCCGTCCCACAGTTGCTCGTGTAAATCTCCCACACGCTTGGCCATCGCCTCACTGCGCATCACCACTTCCAGGTTGCGCGAGTTATCGAAATAACCGCCCAGCCAGTTACTGGTCCCTACCCACGCCACTTGCCCGTCGATTTCCATGGTCTTGCTGTGGATCACCCGCGCATAAGGAATAAATCCTTGCCTGGCCTCGGGCAGCGTGACGATCTTGACCTCGACATTCGGCAGCACCGCCAGGCTTTTCAGGTACGGCAATTCCAGTGCTTCGGTGTTCCAGTTGGATACCATCAACTTGATCGAGACCCCGCGCGCTGCCGCTGCACGCACTGCATTGTCGATCATCGCGTAGTAAGGCCGGGTTCTGTCAGGTCCATAGGACAGCGGCGCGTAGTCCAGCAGTTGTACGCGCACTTCCTTTTTCGCCTCGCCCAGCAGACGTGGCAGTTCCAGCTGCGAATCACCCACACCCGGCGGGTTGTAGCGCTGGGGGCTGGCTACCAGGTAGTTGCCGGTGCGTGCCGGTGTGGCGCCTGTGGCGGGCAGGGCAACAGGCTGGTTGTCGGCCAACGCAGCCTGGGCCTGCCAGTCCTGTTCAAAAATGGCCTGGGTCTGGGCGACGACGTTTGCATCACTGATCAACAGCCCGGTTTCGTGGATATGCTCCAGCGAACGCCAGTCGAAGTTCTGGCTGCCGATAAACGCCTGCTTGCCATCCACTACCATGTACTTGGCGTGGATGATCCCGCCACTCAGCTTGCCATAGGGCAGGATGCGGAAGGTCAGGTTGGGAATGGCTTTCAGGCGCTCCAGGGTCGAGGCTTCCGACAGCCGCACGCCTTTTTCTTCCAGCAGGAAGCGAATTTTCACCCCGCGTTTGCCGGCGGCTTCCAGGTGTTCAATCACCTTGTCCATCACCGAGCCAGGATGGTCGGCCGCGTAGAACTGGCCGATGTCGATGCGGCTTTTCGCGCCGTCGAACAGCTGGATCCACACGGGGCCGGGCTGGCGCAGATCGGCGGTGCCAAGTTGGGTGTCCACTGGCACGGTGTGTACCAACTCAAATCCCGGAATTGAAAAGTCCGCCTGGGCAAGCGGACTGAGGAGCAGGCCTGCAAGGCCGGCGATACGTAATTTCAGCGATATGGACATAGGCGTCTCATCGGGCAAAAAAAGGGCGGGCGCATGATGCGCTCGCCCCGGGAAGGTCACGCAGTGCGGGTGTGCAGCGGGGTCGGTACCAGGTGCGGCACTTCACCCTGCACGCGGGCACCGGTTGCAGCGCGGATCAGCAGGATTTTCAGCTGGTCGTTGATACGCTCCAGGCTGTCCTGGAAGAAGTTGTGGAACACCACGCAGAACAGCGCGATGGCGATACCCAAACCCGTGGCGAACAGGGCCGTACCGATACCACCGGAAATCTGGCCCGGGTCGGACACACCGGCGCTGGCCAGCGCCTTGAAGGTGTCGATGATGCCGAGGATGGTCCCCAGCAGGCCGAGCAGCGGCGCGGCGGTGGTGATGGTTTCGATGATCCACAGGCTGCGGGACAGCGGCGCGCGGGTCTTGAGGTACTGGGTTTCGATCTCGTCGTCCAGGTCCTTGCGCGAACCATGGGACGCCTTCTGCGCCAGGATCGGCAGCACCATGCTCAGCGGCAGGCTGTCACGGCGAGTCAGGTTTTCCGGCAGGTCGCGTTCGCTGTGCACATTGGCGCCCAGCACTTCGGTCAATGCACGGGCCTGGCGGCGCACGTAGGCGAAGTAGATGCCACGTTCGATGGTGATGAAGATTGCAATCGCCAGTGCGGCGTACATCACATAAAAGGTGATTTGGTGAAGCAGGTTCATGTCCATGATGCTGAGCCTCGCAGTTAGAAATTGGCTTCCAGGGAAACGGTGACGGTGCGGTCAAGCCCAACGATGTAGGCCGGGTCGCCATCGCGGAAACCGCTGTAGCTCGCCGAGTTGGTCTTGGTGGTGTACACGCCGTCCAGGTACTTCTTGTCGAACAGGTTGTCGACGTTCAGGCGCAGGGTTGCGTCCTTGACGACTTTCTTGTCCACCGGCAGGTAGATACCGGCGCCGAGGTTGAAGATGGTGCGGGCGGAGATGGCTTCGTCGTTGGTCAGGTCGCCATAGAGCTTGCTGGTGAACTTGCCGCCGAAGGTGCCGTAGAAGCGCCCGTCGTCATAGCCGATGTTGGCCGCCAGCATGTTGGTCGGCACGTTGGCGAACTGCTTGCCGCTGGTGGGCAGCACGATCGGCTTGCCGGCGCTGTAGACGGTCAGGTCGTCCTGCTGCTTGGAGCTGGTGTAGGTGTAGGAGGTGTAGTAGTTGAAGTTGTGCGGCAGCTTGCCGCTCCACTCCAGTTCCAGGCCTTTGTTGATGACGGTGCCGGCGTTGATGTCGGCGGAATCACCGTTGCTGTCCAGGGAGGTGAGCTGGCGATTCTTGAACTGCATGTAGAACAGGGTCGCGGCGAGGGTGCTGTCTTCGCCGGTGTAGCGCCAGCCCAGTTCCTGGTTCCAGCTGAGTTCCGGCTTGGAGTCGAGGGAGCCGACGCCTTTGTCGTACAGCACGTAGTTCTGTGGAATACGCATGTTGCGCGACAGGCTGTAGAACAACTGGTCACGCTCGTCGAGCTGGTATTTCAGGCCGGCGTTGGGCAGCAGTTTGTTGTAGGTCTGGCTGGCCTTGCCGGGTTGCTCGGTGAGGCTGCCGTGGTTGGTGCCGTCACGCTCGACGTTCATGTACGCAATGCCCGCGATCAACGTCCAGTCCGAGTTGATGTACCAGGTGTCCTGGGTCCAGACCTTTTGCGCCGGCGTCACGGTGTAGCGGTCGCGACCCTGTACGGTGTTGCCGTTGGCGTCGACCACGGAGTTGCCGTCGGGCCAGGTATCGCTTGGCTTGCCGTTGTTCTTGAGGGCAATGAACGGTTGGGTCTGGCTTTGGCGGGCGCGTTCATACCAGTAGCCGAATTGCAGGCTGTGGTCGCCCAGGTCCCAGTTCAGCTTGGTGGTGATGCCCGGGCGCCAGGTCTGGGTGCGCGAAGGGCGGTAGTAGACGCCGGTGGTCGCGGAACCGTCGGCGTTGTATTGAGCCTGTGTCGGCAGGTTGCCGAGGTCGAAAACGCCGCCCTTGTTCGAGCCACTGTTCAGCGCATAGGCCGAGGAGCCCACGCCGCTGCCGTTGCCGTAGTAGTAATACGGGATCACCGAGAGGGACAGGTTGTCGCTCAGCTTGTACTGGGTGTTGAGCACGGCGGTAAAGGTCTGGAACGGGTTCTGCGCCAGGTCGTAGTAGCTGCTGACCTTGCCGTTGGCGCCCACCGCCGGTGTCGCCGGGTACGGATCGTACTTGCGGCCGTACTGCTGGAACTGTGCCTTGGTCAACTGGCTGTAACTGTTGTTGTCCTGCTCGTGGTACTTGAGGATCAGGTTGGCGGTGTTGCCGTTGCCGGCGTCGAAGAAGCTGTTCCACTCCACCTTGTCCGCACGTACGGCACCCGAGCCGCGCCACATCTGGCCTTCGGTGTGGGAGGCCGACAGCCAGTTGCTCAGGCCGTTGACTTCACCGGTATTGAGGCGGGCGAAGGTCTTGCGGGTGGCGTTGCTGCCGACCACTTGCTTGACGAAGGCACCGGTTTCCTTGGTGGGGCGAATGGTCACGATGCCGATGTTGCCGCCGCTGGAACCGATGTGCGGGCCGTCGGCTTCCGACGAGCCCTGGGTGACGAAAATCTGGTCGATGTTTTCCGGGTCGCCCAACAGGTTGGAGTACAACGCGTAGTTGCCGGAGTCGTTGATCGGCATGCCGTCCACCGACATACCGACCTGGTCGGAGTTCATGCCGCGCATGGTGAAGCGGAAGCCCGAGAGGCCGGTGTTGTCTTCACTGGAGATGTTCAGGCCCGGGGTGTACTTGAGCTTGTCGATGGCGTTGCCGGTGGCCGTCTGTTTGTCCAACGCTTCCTTGGTGATGGTCGAGCGGCCCTTGGCGCTCTCTTCCTGGACCATGTAACCGCCCCCAGCGGTTGCCTTGCCCTGTACCCCAATAGTCCCGACGTCACTGTCGCTGGTATCTGCCATGACCACTCCATGGGTCATGCTCGTCGCGGCAACGAGTGCCAGATGAATCCGGGTGAACTTCATCACTGTCGTCCTGGTGGTGTGTGCTTATTGCACGCTGTAGTTGAAGGTGGCGGTGAAGCGCTGCTCGTTACGTCCACCGAAGGCTTGTTCGGGGAACGGTTTCACCTGCTTGATACGGCGCAGGCTGTTGGTGGCGGCCCGGTTGAGCAGCATGCTCGGCGCCGGGGTCTGGATCCCGGAGTCGAGGACGCGGCCTTGGCGGTCCACCATTAACCAGACCACCACCTCGCCACTCGGGCGTTCAAGAGACGCCTGGCGCCCGGTGGGGTATTGCTTGTAGGTGTCCAACTCGTTGCGCAAGCCCTTGAGGTAGCCGCCTTCCAGTGCCTGGCCGTCGACTTTCGGCGGCGCCGATGGCGCGGCGGGTGCTGGCGTGGGAGCGGGAGCGGCTTGCACCGGCTTGGCGGCCACCGGAGCTGGCGCAGGCACAGGCGTTGGCTTGGCGACCACGGGCTTGGGCACCGGTTTTGGCTTGGGCTCAGGCTTTGGCAGTGGTTTGGGGATCGGCTTGGGTGGCGGAGGCGGAGGGGCAGGTTCGGCCTCCTCGTCTTCGATCACCGGCGGCGGTGGCGGCGGTTCTTCCACCACGGGCTCGGGGACCACTTCCGGCTCGGGCTCGACCAGCGCGAGTTCAACCGCCGACTCGTCGTACTGCGGCTGGATCTTCAGGGGTTGGGACTGGATACCCAGTGCAATCAGCACCAGGGCGATCAGGGCCGGGACACTGCCCAGCAGCCGACGCGCACGAAACAAGGCATACATGATCAGGACTTTTTCGTGGCGATGGAGACAGAGGTAAAGCCACCCAGGCGCAGGGTGTCCATCACCTCGACCAGGCGCGACACTTCCACGCCTTTGTCGCTGTTGACGATGATCGTCGACTTGGTGTCTGGCTTCTCGCCGGCCTTGAGTGCAGGCACCAGCGCGTCGACGGTCAGGTCCTTGCCATCGAGCTGCAGCTGACCTTCCAGGCCCAGGGTCAGGATGAATTTATTTTGCGGCTTGAGCTGCTGTGAACTGCTGGCGCTCGGCAGCTGAGTCTTCATGCCCAGGGCCGGAATCACGTTCAAACTCACCAGTACAAAAAACACCAACAGGAACATCATCACGTCGATCATCGGGATCAGTTCGATGTGTGCCTTGCGTTTTTTGGGTTCATCCCAAGTTCTCATTCCGCTACCCCGCAGTTGATTAGGGGCGACACGCTAGCAACCAAAAATGACCGAATGGTTAACTTTAATTTAAGCTTTTAAGGCTCTAGGACGCGTCTTACAGATGACTCGTAGGTCTATTTATCTACGTAATGAAACTGACACGACGCGGGTACATTCTTGGAGAATTTATTTCGCGAGTCCCCCTGCATGAGCATTGCACTGCCGCATTTATCCACCCTGCTGCCAATGGTAAGAACGCTACACAAGCATTTGTTTTGGTCGGTGCGGGATGCTTGGAAGGAGCGCAGTTGATGAGTGTGAATCACGATCGCCGTCGCGTACTGGGCGGGCTTGCAGTTGCCACGGCGTTTTCGATCCTCAGCCCGTTTGCCCGTAGTGCAGGCATCGACTATCCCTTCACCCTCGGTGTGGCGTCAGGCGATCCATTGCCCGATGGTTTCGTGATCTGGACGCGCCTCGCGCCGCTGTTCAATGCCGCCGACGGTCGGGGTGGCCTGAGCCGCGCGGTGCCGGTGCGCTGGAAGGTGGCCCGCGATGCAGCGATGACGCGCGTTGTGCGCCAGGGCGAGGTGATGGCCAGCGAGCGTTTCGCCCATTCGGTGCATGTGGAAGTCGCCGGGCTGGAGGCGGGTCGACCTTACTGGTACCAGTTCGAAGGCCTCGGTGCGCAAAGCCCGGTGGGCCAGTCGCGCACTGCGCCGGCGGTGCATGCCATGGCATCGGCGCAGCTGGGTTTTGTCTCCTGCTCCCATTGGGAGCGAGGCTACTTCAGCGCCTATCGGCATTTGGCCGCCGAGCAGCCTGACCTGGTGTTTTTCCTCGGGGATTACATCTATGACAGTTCCTACGCGGCTGATTCCGGCAAGATCATTCGCCCCCACGGCAGCGGCAATGCGTTGAATCTGGTGGATTACCGCAACCGCTACGCCCTGTACAAGACCGATCCGGATTTGCAGGCACTGCATGCTGCGGCGCCCAGTGTGGTCACCTGGGACGATCACGAAGTGCAAAACGACTATGCCAGCCAGTGGTCCCAGGACCCGAGCATCCCGGTGACGAGTTTTCTCAAGCAGCGGGCGGCGGCCTACCAGGCCTTCTACGAGCACATGCCGCTGCGGGCCAGCAGCCTGCCGCGCGGGCCGGACATGCGCCTCTATCGGCGTTTGGACTACGGCCGGCTGGCGCGTTTCCATGTGCTGGATGGGCGTCAGTACCGCTCCGAGCAGCCATGCATCCTGGCCAATGGCAGCCACAAGGGACATGTAGCCGCGAACACCTGTGCTGACCTGCGCGATCCCCGTCGCACCATGCTCGGCTGGGAGCAGGAGGCTTGGCTGGATCAGGGTTTTGCCGAGTCCCGGGCACAATGGAACGTGATCGCGCAGGACCTGTTGGTCGCGCCGCTCACGCAACGTGACCTGACCAACCACAAGCCCTGCCGCTGGACCGATGGCTGGGATGGTTACATGGCCAACCGTGAGCGGATGCTTGCGTCGATGGTGCGCAGAAAGGTGAATAACCCGGTGTTCTGGGGCGGCGATATTCACTCGTTCTGGACGACGGACCTGCACGCTGACGCAGGGAATCCGGATTCGCCCGTGGTCGCGACCGAGTTTGTCGGCACGTCGGTGACGTCTGACGGGCCACCATTTGATGCGTTCAGTGCGATCCTGCCCCTCAATCCCCATGTGAAGTTTTTCGACAGCCGCCAGCGCGGCTATGTGTCGGTGGCGCTTGAGGAGAGGAATATGCTGACGAACTTCCGGGTGATTTCCGATCCCCGGGATCCGAACGCCAGCGTCTCGACCCTCAAGTCGTTTGTGGTGGAACCGGGCAGGGCGGGGGCGATTGCGGTTTAGTCAGTTCAGGGTATAGCGCACCGACAATGCACCCTTTTTCTCGGAGAGGGCCAGGATCGTCACCTGACCCACGTCCCCCAATGCCTGCACATGCGTGCCGCCGCAGGCATAGGCCGGCAGGTCGCCAAAACCCACTTGCCGCGTACCGTCATCCAGGGCCATATGGCGTGGCAGGTTGGCGGCGATCCATTGGTCGACTTGCCGCTGGATCGCCTCGGCGTCCATGGCCTGGGCCAAGGTGCCGCGAATAAAGGTGATCTTGCCTTCGCCCGGCCAGTGATGAGCCTTGATCGGCATCCAGCCCAGGGTTTCACCGGCATTGCCGATCAGATGCCCGGCCGAGTGCAGGCGCGTGTGCAAGGTGCGGCGGTCTTCATCGACGCGTGCCTGGATCACGCCGGGAGCCACGGGGCGGTCTACGTAATGCACGACATGATCGCCTTCCTGCACCACCTTCAACACCTGGCTTTCCCCGAGCCAGCCGGTGTCGCAGGGCTGGCCGCCACCTTGTGGATGGAAGATTGTGGACTGCAGGATTACCGCAAACTGGTTATCAAAAGGTGTGCATCCCAGCACTTCAAGTTCGGCATTCAGGTGGTCATGGGTAAAAAACAGGCGCTGGGTCATCATTTATATCCGCATCAGGGTTTCTAACCGGCAGTATAAGAAGTGCGCCAATGGGTGATAATCCGTTCAAATCTCAATGGACTTGTGCGTCATGAGCATCAATCTTCCCTTACCGCTGCTGGGCGAAATGGCGATTTTCGTCAAGGTGGTGGAAACAGGCAGCTTCTCCGAGGCTGCGCGCCAACTGGGAGCATCGCCGTCCTCCGTGAGCCGCAGCATCTCACGCCTGGAAAAGGCCCTGGCAACTCGCCTGCTGCAACGCACTACGCGCAAGTTGCGCCTCAGCGAAGGTGGCGAAGAGGTGTTCAAGCGCTGCCAGGAAATGGTCAGTGCTGCGCGGTCGGTGATGGAAATCAGCGGCCAATACACCCATGAAGCCGAAGGGCTGGTGCGGGTCAGCGTGCCCAAGGCGGTAGGGCGTTTTGTGGTGCATCCGCATATGCCGGAGTTTTTGCGGCGTTATCCCAAGGTCGACGTGCAGTTGATCCTGGAGGACCGGCATGTGGACCTGATTGACGACAATGTCGACCTGAGCATCCGCATCACCGACAGCCCGCCGCCGGGGTTGGTGGGGCGCCAGTTGCTGCCGATCGAGCATTTGATCTGCGCCACGCCGCGGTACCTGGCGGAGCACGGTACGCCGCAGCATCCCCATGATTTGCTGGAGCACAGTTGCATCTACCTGGGTGAGACGCCGGGGGATGCGCGCTGGAAGTTTCGCCAGGGCAGCAAGGCGGTGACGGTGGGCGTGCGCGGGCGGTATGCGGCCAATCACACAGGCGTGCGGCTGGATGCGGTATTGCAACATGTGGGGATTGGCAGCTTGCCGTATTTCACGGCGCGGCATGCGCTGGAAGCGGGGGAGGTGGTGCAGGTGCTGCCGGGGTGGGATTTCATTGCGTCGTACCACGGGGATGCGTGGCTACTGCATTCGCCGACGCGGTACCTGCCGCCGAAGTTGCGGGTATTTATTGATTATCTGGTGGAGTGCATGGCCAAAGAGCCGACGCTGAAGAAACGGTAGGAATACAGTTTAAATGTGGGAGCGGGCTTGCTCGCTCCCACATTTGATCTGCGTGAGCCCTGAAATCAGTGCTTGGGCTGGTCATTGGACATGGCCAACAACTGCTTTTCCTGGTTCCAGTCGAACGGTTCGTCGTTCTGTTCAGCTTCGAAGCGACGTTCTTCCAGGGCCTGGTACAGGTCCAGCTCGTCGTCGGGCATGAAGTGCAGGCAGTCGCCACCGAAGAACCACAGCAGGTCGCGCGGTACCAGGTGAGCAATTTGCGGGTAGCGCAGGATGACCTGGCTCATCATGTCCTGGCCCAGGTACTGGCTTTCGATCGGGTCGATGGGCAGCAAGGCGCGCAGTTCATCGAAGCGCTCCAGGAACAGGAGGTGGCTTTCCTCGGGAACCTGTTCGGCTTCGCCGACGGCAACCAGGATGCTGCGCAGGTGGTCGAGCAAGACGAGATGATCGGCAACGACGTTGGACACGAGATAAGTCCTCAAGAGCAAAACGGGCGCGAGAGTATATAGCTCGGTGCCTTGCCTCACAAATACGATTCCTTTTGACGAGTGGCTGTTGTTGTCAGGCAAGGCGCCGCGACGAGTCATAGCTTGCTATGGCGAGGAGCGGCAACGCAGCATGACGACAACAGACGCCGTCAAAAGGGATCAGTATTTGTGAGGCAGGGCACTCTACCCGTTTTTATATGACCGCTGGGATCAGCGGACTTTTCCCTCGGCCTGGCTCAGTTCTTCCTTGCTGAAATCATCCACGTCGATCACCTTGCGCCGCGCCGCTTCAGCGTCACGCAGGGTCTGCGCCTCGGCCGGTTGCAGCACGCCGGCATGCAGCGCGGCATCGATGGCGTGTTCGCCCGCGGTCGGTTTGACCTGGCCGCTCTTGAGGCCTTCGTGGAGTTTTTTCTGCAACGGATGGCTGTCGGCCAACAGGTCGTAGGCATATTGCAGGGCGCCCACCGGATCTTCTGCAGACTGTGGGCGATAGCAGCCAGCCAGCACCGCTTCCAGGGTCGGGTCACCCTTGGCGCGACCAAGCACTGCGGCCACCTCGGCATCCAGCGCATCGGACGGGCCTTTATGACGGCGGCCGAACGGGAACACGATCACCCGCAACAGACAACCCAACACCTTGCTCGGGAAGTTGGTCAGCAGTTCATCCAGTGCACGCTCGGAGTGGCCAAGGCTCTCTTCCATGGCCCAGGCGAACAGCGGTTCCAGGTGGTCTGGCGAATCCAGGTCGTGATAACGCTTGAGTGCAGCCGATGCCAGGTACATGTGGCTCAGCACATCACCAAGACGTGCCGACAGGCGTTCGCGTCGTTTCAACTCGCCGCCCAGCAGCATCATGCTCAGGTCCGCCAGCATCGCAAACGCCGCGGCCTGACGGTTGAGTGCGCGGAAATAGCCCTGGCTCAGGCTGTTGCCCGGAGCCTTTTCGAAGTGACCGAAACCGAGGTTCAACACCAGGGTGCTGGCGGCGTTGCTTACGGCAAAGCCGATGTGCTGCAGCAGCAGGCCGTCGAATTCCTTCAGCGCCTGGTCATGGTCTTCGCGACCGGCCAGGGCCATTTCCTTGAGCACGAACGGATGGCAACGAATCGCACCCTGGCCGAAGATCATCAGGTTGCGCGAGAGGATATTCGCGCCTTCCACGGTGATGAAGATCGGCGCGCCTTGCCAGCTGCGGCCCAGGTAGTTGTTGGGGCCCATGATGATGCCCTTGCCGCCGTGCACGTCCATCGCGTGGCTGATGCATTCGCGGCCGCGTTCGGTCAGGTGGTACTTGAGGATCGCCGACAGTACCGAGGGTTTCTCCCCCAGGTCGACCGCGTTGGCGGTGAGCATCCGCGCGCTGTCCATCAGCCACGCGTTGCCGCCGATGCGGGCCAGGGCTTCCTGGATGCCTTCAAAGGCCGCCAGCGGTACGTTGAACTGCTCACGCACCTGGGCGTACTGGCCGGTCACCAGGCTGGTGAACTTGGCCGCGCCCGTTCCGACGGCAGGCAGGGAAATCGAACGGCCTACCGACAGGCAGTTCATCAGCATCATCCAGCCCTTGCCGAGCATTTCCTGGCCACCGATCAGGAATTCCAGCGGAATGAAAACATCCTTGCCGGAGTTGGGGCCGTTCATGAACGCGGCGCCCAGTGGCAGGTGACGGCGGCCAATTTCAACACCCGGGGTGTCGGTGGGGATCAGTGCGAGGCTGATGCCCAGGTCTTCTTTGTCGCCCAGCAGATGATCCGGGTCATGGGCCTTGAAGGCCAGGCCGAGCAAAGTCGCTACCGGGCCGAGGGTGATGTAGCGTTTTTCCCAGTTCAGGCGCAGGCCGAGGGTTTCCTTGCCTTCCCATTCGCCTTTGCAGATCACCCCGGTGTCGGGCATGGAGCCAGCATCGGAACCGGCCAGTGGGCCGGTCAGGGCAAAGCACGGGATATCGTCGCCACGGGCCAGGCGTGGCAGGTAATGGTTGCGTTGTTCATCGGTGCCGTAGTGCAGCAGCAATTCGGCCGGGCCCAGGGAGTTGGGGACCATGACCGTGGAGGCGAGGTCGCCGCTGCGGGTCGCCAGCTTCATCGCGACCTGGGAGTGGGCATAGGCGGAGAAGCCTTTGCCGCCGAACTCCTTGGGGATGATCAGGGCAAAAAAGCCATGCTGCTTGATGTGTTCCCAGGCGGCGGGGGGCAGGTCCATGGCCTGGCCGATTTCCCAGTCGGTGACCATGGCGCACAGTTCTTCGGTAGGGCCGTCGATGAAGGCTTGTTCTTCTTCAGTCAGTTGCGCCTTGGGATAGGCCAGCAGCTTGTCCCAGTCGGGGCGGCCGCTGAACAGCTCGCCGTCCCACCACACGGTGCCGGCGTCGATGGCGTCGCGCTCGGTCTCGGACATCGGCGGCAGGACTTTCTGGAACCAGTTGAACAGCGGCGCGGTGAAGTACTTGCGGCGCAGGTCCGGCAGCAGCAGCGGGGCGGCTACCACGGCGATCAGTACCCAGAAGATCAGCAGCAACCAGCCTGGTGCGTGGCTGAAGGCGCCCATCGCCAACAGGTAGACGGCGACCACGCCGATGGCGGGCAGGGGCGCGATGCGCCGGTGCGCCAGGTAGGCAATGCCCACCACCAGAACCAGTATCCACAACAACAGCATATTCAATCCTCCGTGAAACCAGGTGCGAAATCACCTCAGAGCTTAGTCGGCATCCGAACAAGCGGGGTGACGAGGGTGTTACGTGGTGTGCCGGCAATGATTAGCACCAGGCGCCGACATTTGGCCGAATCGTCGTTATCCCAGGTGCATGCCTGTGGTTAGACTCAGGGCTTGCTCTCTGAGATTAACCTCATGAATGCGTACTTGAATCCCGGCCGCTTCATCGATAGTGACCACCCTGCGGTGGTGGAGTTCGCCGAAAAACATCGCGGTTCGAGTGCCGCACTTCGTGACCAGGCAGTCAGTCTTTACTACGCTGTGCGCGAGGCGGTGCGCTATAACCCCTATACCTTCAGTCGCGACCCGCAAACCCTCAGCGCGAGCTTCGCACTGGCGGCCGGCGAGAGTTATTGCGTGCCCAAGGCAACATTGCTGGCGGCGTGCGCAAGGCACTGCGGGATCCCGGCGCGCATCGGCCTGGCCGACGTGCGTAACCACCTCTCGACGCCCCGTTTGATCGAGCTGCTCAGAAGTGACGTATTTGCCATGCATGGCTATACCGAGTTGTATCTGGACGGCCGTTGGGTCAAGGCCACGCCGGCGTTCAACCAGCAACTGTGCGAACTGTTCGATGTGCCGCCGCTGGATTTCGATGGCATTCATGACAGTGTTTTCCACGCCTTCAACCGCAAGGGCCAGCGCTCCATGGAGTACGTGGTGGACCATGGGCAATTTGCCGAGGTGCCCGAGGAATTTTTCTTCGCCCACATCCAGAAATGTTACCCGCACCTGTTTGGCGAGCAGATGCCGATCCTGCTGGGGGACATGCAGAGTGATTTAAGCCGGACGTGATCCGGCGTATGCTGCCCCGGCATTCATCCAACCATCTTTTTCAAAATCGGGGCGGTCATGCTGAAAATCTGGGGTCGTAAAAATTCGTCAAATGTCAGGAAAGCACTGTGGTGCGCCGAGGAGCTCGGCCTGGACTATGAGGCAATTGATGCGGGCGGGGCTTTTGGTGTGGTCGACACGCCGCAATACCGCGCGCGGAACCCCAATGGCCGGGTGCCGATGATTGAAGACGGCGACTTTGTGCTGTGGGAATCCAACACCATCGTGCGCTACCTCGCCGCCAAACATGCGCCGGATTCGAACTGGTACCCCAGCGAGCTGCAAGCCCGGGCCAACGCGGAAAAGTGGATGGACTGGACCACCTCGACCCTGGCCGAACCGTTCAAGACCGTGTTCTGGGGCGTGCTGCGAACCCCGGCTGAAAAACAGAACTGGGACACCATCAACGCCGGTCGCCAGGCCTGCATCGACGTTTTGCAGACGGTGGATCAGGCCTTGGCCACGCAACCTTACCTGTCCGGCAGCGAGATCGGCATGGGCGATATCCCCTTGGGCAGCTTCATTTATGCCTGGTTCGAAATGCCCATCGAACGCCCGTCGATGCCTAACCTGGAAGCCTGGTACCAGCGGCTGCGCCAGCGCCCGGCCTATCAGAAATCGGTCATGACCGCGTTGACCTGATACCGACTATTAATACGGGTTACTGTACTTGTGCGGCGCGGACAAGCACCATGCTTGTCACGCGCAGCCGTTGTATTCCGTGCGGTCTGCCCTCATGTAACAATTCTATTCTTCTTCTTTGGTGCGTAATCCGATATGAGTTCCGCTCTGTCCATCCGGCAGCTAACCAAAACCTACGGCAACGGTTTCCAGGCCCTGAGTGGTATCGATCTGGACGTCGCCGAAGGTGATTTCTTCGCCTTGCTCGGCCCCAATGGCGCCGGCAAATCCACCACCATCGGGATTCTCTCGACCCTGGTCAACAAGACCACCGGTACGGTGAATATCTTTGGCAACGACCTGGACAAATCCCCGGCGGCGCTCAAGCGCAGCATCGGCGTGGTGCCCCAGGAGTTCAACTTCAACCAGTTTGAAAAGACCTTCGACATCGTCGTGACCCAGGCCGGTTACTACGGCATCCCGCCGAAGATCGCCAAGGAACGCGCCGAGCAATACCTCACGCAACTGGGCTTGTGGGACAAGCGCGACGTGCCTTCGCGTTCCCTGTCCGGGGGCATGAAGCGCCGCTTGATGATCGCTCGCGCCCTGGTTCACGAACCGCGCCTGCTGATCCTCGACGAGCCGACGGCGGGCGTGGACATCGAGCTGCGTCGTTCGATGTGGACGTTTCTCACCGAGCTGAACCAGAAAGGCATCACCATCATCCTCACCACGCACTACCTGGAAGAGGCTGAGCAGCTGTGCCGCAACATCGGCATTATCGACCACGGCACCATTGTCGAAAACACCAGCATGCGTAATTTGCTGAGCCAGTTGCACGTCGAGACCTTCCTGCTCGACCTGAAAAACGACATGACGGTTGCGCCCCAGTTGATCGGCTACCCGAATCGCCTGGTGGACAGCCACACCCTGGAAGTCCAGGTGGACAAAGCCGTGGGCATCACCGCGCTGTTTGGCCAACTGGCTACCCAGAACATCGAGGTGCTGAGCCTGCGTAACAAAACCAATCGCCTTGAGGAGTTGTTTGTGTCCCTGGTGGAGAAAAATCTGGCGAAGGTGGCGGTATGAGTTCGGAACTGCAACCCAACCTTGTCGCGCTGCAGACCATCGTTTATCGCGAAGTGAAGCGCTTTACCCGGATCTGGCCGCAGACCTTGCTGCCGCCGGCGATCACCATGGTTTTGTACTTCGTGATCTTCGGTAACCTGATTGGTCGGCAGATTGGTGATATGGGTGGATTCACCTATATGGAGTACATCGTGCCAGGGTTGATCATGATGTCGGTGATTACCAACTCCTACGGCAACGTGGTGTCGAGCTTTTTTGGCAGCAAGTTCCAGCGGTCCATCGAGGAATTGATGGTGTCGCCGGTGTCGCCTCATACGATTTTGATCGGCTACACCCTGGGCGGTGTGCTGCGCGGGTTGATGGTTGGGGTGATTGTGACGTTGCTGTCGCTGTTCTTTACCCATTTGCAGGTGCATCACCTCGGGATCACGCTGTTGGTGGTGGTGCTGACGGCGACTATCTTTTCGTTGCTGGGGTTCATCAATGCGGTGTTTGCGCGCAACTTTGATGATATTTCGATTATTCCGACGTTTGTTCTTACGCCGCTGACGTATCTGGGTGGGGTGTTTTATTCGATCACCTTGCTGCCGCCGTTCTGGCAGACGGTGTCGTTGGCTAACCCGGTGTTGCATATGGTTAACGCGTTTCGCTATGGGATCCTGGGCGTTTCGGACATCAAGATCAGTGTAGCGATCACGTTTATGCTGGTGGCGACTGTGGTGCTGTACGTGGGGTGTGCGCGGTTGCTGGTGAGTGGGCGTGGGATGCGCACCTAAGCGTTGAGATGTGATGAGAAACGGCCTCCAGATGAGGCCGTTTTTTTTGGCGATTGGTTTGAGTACATATCCGTTTTTTCGGTAACGGCCACCTATGGTT
>NZ_JACAQC010000062.1:25056-25393 GCF_013385345.1 Pseudomonas sp. I8001 | reverse complement strand
AGCAAGATCAAGATCAAAAGCAAGAGCACGGCGGCCTGAGAGCCGACCTGAGTGTTAAAAGCAAAGGCAAAATCCAGAGCGAAAGCAGAGCTGCTTTTCTGTAGGAGCTGGCTTGCCGGCGATGCAGACACCTCGGTACATCAGACACACCGAGGCGATGCCATCGCCGGCAAGCCAGCTCCTACATTTGAACCGTGCCCGCTTTAGCTTTTGATTTGGCTTTTAAACACTCAAGCCGGCCGGTAGGCCGCTGTGCTCTTGATCTGCTTTTGATCTTGATCTTAGGCGCCCCGTTAAACCACGCTGGCCGAACGCAGGCTTTGGAGCGTGGGTAACC
>NZ_JACAQC010000062.1:0-24958 GCF_013385345.1 Pseudomonas sp. I8001 | reverse complement strand
AACCATAAGTGGCCGTTACCGCAGCAACGGATATACACCCAAACCCAAAAAACACCTCACCCCCGCAAAGCCAACTCAATCAACTCATGCAGCTCCTCAACCTCCAACGGCACAGTAGAAAACAAACTGCGAAACACGGTGGGCGCAACAATCAAATTGATCAGCCGATCCACGCTGGGAAGTGTCCCGGCGTCGTCGGTGTACCGATCCAGGATCGTCTCCAACTGCCCGGTGAGAATCCCCACGCAATACCCCGGCGCCTGACTGCATTGCACATCACGCATCATCTCGCGGCCAAGGTCCGAGCTCATCTCATCACGGTATTGCTCACCCCAGGCCCGCAGGTCTCCGCGCAGGCTGCCGGTATCAGCCGGCTCACTGTCCGGGCGCAGACGGGCCATCGCAACATCGGCCAGCAGCGCCGCCAAGTCACCCCAGCGCCGGTAGATGGTCGAAGGCGTCACTCCGGCGCGCGTGGCTATCTGCGGCACGGTCACGCTGGAACGGTCCTGCTCTTCGAGCAATTCACGCACCGCCGAATGCACTGATTCCTGGACCCGGGCACTACGGCCCCCCGGGCGGAGCCCTTCTTTTATCGCCATGCGTAAAACCTTAACACAAAGAATTTGCTTTAAGCGCCATCCAGTAGCACACTCCGCAAAAGCAAAATATTAGCTTTAGCGGAGCGTGCCCATGTCCAGCGTTACTTCTCATCGTTCCAGCCTGGTGTTTCTGGCGATCACCTTGCTGACGTTTCTCGCCGCCTCCAGCGCGCCGACCCCGTTGTACCACCTCTATCAAGAGGGCCTGCACTTTTCGGCGGCGATGTTGACCCTGGTATTTGGCATTTACGCCTTGAGCCTGCTGGCTGCATTGCTGACCGTGGGTTCACTGTCGGACCACCTGGGGCGCAAGCCGGTAATTTTTGCCGCGCTGCTCCTCGATATGCTGGCGATGTTGCTGTTTATCAATGCCGACAGCGTCGGCTGGCTGATTGCCGCCCGCACGGTACAAGGCTTTGCCACCGGCATGGCCACCGCCGTACTGGGCGCCGCATTGCTCGACACCGACCGCCAGCAAGGCCCGCTGATCAACAGCGTAGCGCCTTTGCTGGGCATGGCCTGCGGGGCCATGGGCTGCAGCCTGCTGGTGGAGTTCGCGCCGATGCCGACCACGTTGATTTACTGGACCCTGCTCGGGTTGATGATCCTGCAGGCATTGTACGTCTGGCGCCTGCCGGAGACAGTCAGCCGGATTCCGGGGGCCCTGGCCTCGCTATGGCCCACCTTGCATGTACCGCCCCAGGCCCGACGCGCCTTGTGGATCTCGTTGCCGGTAGACGTAGCCGTATGGGCCATGGGCGGTTTTTATCTGTCCCTGGCGCCCTCGCTGGTGCGGGCGGCGACCGGGTCCACCTCGAACCTGATCGGCGGCGGGCTGGTGGCGGTGTTGACGCTGAGCGGTGCGGTGATGATTTTCAGCCTGCGCAACCGCCCGGCGGACAAAGTCCTGCGGTTGGGCGCCGTGCTGCTGGCGGTGGGTGTTGCGCTGATCCTCACGGCCGTCCACAGCGCCAGCCTGCCGCTGTTCTTCATTGCCACGCTGATCGCCGGCGGTGGTTTTGGCTCGGGATTCCTCGGTGCGCTGCGCAGCGTCTTGCCGTTGGCCTTGCCCCATGAGCGGGCGGGCTTGATGTCGGCGTTCTATGTGCTGAGTTACCTGGCGTTCTGTGTGCCGTCGCTGTTGGCGGGCAACTTGACGCGCACCTTCGGTTTGATCGCCACCACCGACGGTTATGGCGTGGTGCTGATTGTATTGGCACTCGGCGCGTTGGTGGCGTTGCTAATGCAGGATTTGGCGAAGAGCAGGGCGACGGCGGGTAATTGATTCGGTAATAATTCGTCACCCTTACGCCTTGGGATTCACCCATGAAGATCATCCGCAGCAAAGAATTCACCGGCACCCGCGCCTGGGAGGCGCTGGACATCGCCAATATGAACGGCATCACCACCCGTTTGCATTGGACCGACCAGCCGTATCGCTGGCACGTGAATGACGGCGAAGAGGTGTTCGTGGTGCTTGATGGCCAGGTGCAGATGCACTATCGCGAAAACGGCAGCGAACAGATGGCCTTGCTTCAGGTAGGCGACATCTTCTACGCCAGTGTCGGCACCGAGCATGTGGCCCATCCACAGGGCCCCGCACGGATTCTGGTGATTGAAACCGAAGGCAGCGTTTAATCACATATCTACGAAACAGATAACAGTTAGAGATATTACCCGTTATATAGATATTCGATTAGGTTCTACCATGGTCTCAACCTCATGCGAGGAAGAGGACTACACCATGACTTGCCCGAATACGCTTCACAGCAGCTTGAAACCCTTCAGTCACCTGACCCGTCCCCGGGAAGTGATTCGCCAGTTCACCCCCAACTGGTTTGCCGCCACCATGGGCACCGGGGTGCTGGCGTTGGCGCTGGCGCAATTGCCGGTCAACCTGGCGGGGCTGCACGCCGTGGCCGAAGGGCTGTGGCTGTTTACCATTGGCCTGTTTGTGCTGTTCAGCGTGCTGTATGCGGCGCGCTGGGTGATGTTTTTCCACGAGGCCCGGCGCATTTTCGGGCACTCCACGGTGTCGATGTTCTTCGGCACCATCCCCATGGGCCTGGCGACCATTATCAACGGCTTCCTGCTGTTCGGCGTGCCGCGCTGGGGGGATGGCGTGGTGCAACTGGCCGAGGTGCTGTGGTGGCTCGACGTCGCGATGGCCCTGGCCTGCGGGGTGCTGATCCCGTTCATGATGTTCACCCGTCAGGAACACAGCATCGACCAGATGACTGCCGTGTGGCTGTTGCCGGTGGTGGCCGCGGAAGTCGCCGCCGCCAGCGGTGGCCTGCTGGCGCCGCACCTGGCCGACGCCCATTCGCAACTGGTGATGCTGGTGACCAGCTACGTGCTGTGGGCGTTTTCCCTGCCGGTGGCGTTCAGCATCCTGACCATCCTGATGCTGCGCATGGCCCTGCATAAACTGCCACACGCCAATATGGCCGCGTCGAGCTGGCTGGCTCTAGGTCCCATCGGCACCGGTGCCCTGGGCATGCTGGTACTGGGCGGTGATGCACCTGCCATCTTTGCCGCCAACGGTCTGCCCGGCGTCGGTGAGATGGCCAACGGCATCGGCCTGGTCGCAGGCATCACCCTGTGGGGCTTCGGCTTGTGGTGGATGCTGATCGCGGTGCTGATCACCCTGCGTTACCTGCGGGCCGGTATCCCGTTCAACCTTGGCTGGTGGGGCTTCACCTTCCCGTTGGGCGTGTACTCGCTGGCCACGCTGAAACTGGCGAGCACCTTGCACCTGGGTTTTTTCAGCATCGTTGGTTGCGTGTTGGTGGCGGCGCTGGCGCTGATGTGGCTGATCGTCGCCAAGCGCACGGTGCAGGGCGCCTATAAAGGCGAGCTTTTTGTATCGCCGTGCATTGCAGGACTAGCGAATAAGTAAGCAGGATTAGGTAAAGTCGTGGCCTGGAAAAACCAATAACAGCCTTCAGGCCACGCAGGAACACGGACGATGAGCCACCCCTCGCAATTCACTTTGCTGCGCAAGCGGCGTTTCCTGCCGTTCTTCATTACCCAGTCCCTTGGTGCGTTCAACGACAATATATTCAAGCAGTCGTTGATCCTGGCGATTCTCTACAAGCTGACCATCGAGGGCGACCGCTCGATCTGGGTCAATCTCTGCGCGCTGCTGTTTATCCTGCCGTTCTTCCTGTTCTCGGCCCTGGCCGGGCAATTTGGCGAGAAGTTCAACAAGGACGCGCTGATCCGGGTGATCAAGATCGGCGAAATCGTGATCATGTCCGTGGGCGCGGTGGGTTTCATGTTCAACCACCTGGAGCTGATGCTGCTGGCGCTGTTTGCCATGGGCACGCACTCGGCGCTGTTCGGGCCGGTGAAGTACTCGATCATGCCCCAGGCCCTGCACGAAGATGAGCTGGTGGGCGGCAATGGCCTGGTGGAAATGGGCACGTTCCTCGCAATCCTCGCGGGCACCATTGGCGCCGGGATCATGATGTCGTCCACCCATTACGCGCCGGTGGTCTCGACGGCCATCGTCGGCATTGCGGTGCTGGGCTACCTGGCCAGCCGCAGCATTCCGCGCGCGGCGGCGTCCAGCCCCGAGATGCGCCTGAACTGGAATATCTTCAGTCAGTCCTGGGCCACCTTGAAGCTCGGCCTGGGGCAGACACCGGCGGTGTCGCGCTCGATTGTCGGCAACTCGTGGTTCTGGTTTGTCGGCGCGATCTACCTGACGCAAATCCCGGCCTACGCCAAGGAATGGATGTACGGCGACGAGACGGTGGTAACGCTGATCCTCACGGTGTTCTCGGTGGGCATCGCACTGGGTTCGATGCTGTGCGAAAAGCTCTCCGGGCGCAAAGTCGAGATCGGCCTGGTGCCGTTCGGCTCGTTCGGTTTGACCGTTTTCGGCCTGCTGCTGTGGTGGCATTCCGGCGGCTTCCCGCAGAACGTCCAGGCCAACGACTGGATCGCCGTGCTGAGTTACGGCCAGGCGTGGTGGGTGTTGTTCGATATCCTTGGCCTCGGCGTATTCGGCGGCTTCTATATCGTGCCGCTGTACGCGTTGATCCAGTCGCGTACCGCCGAGAACGAGCGGGCGCGGGTGATCGCGGCCAACAACATCCTCAACGCGCTGTTCATGGTGGTCTCGGCGATCGTCTCGATCCTGCTGCTGAGCGTGGCCAAGCTGTCGATCCCCGAGCTGTTCCTGGTGGTGTCGCTGCTGAACATCGCGGTCAACACCTACATCTTCAAGATCGTGCCCGAGTTCACCATGCGTTTCATGATCTGGCTGCTCAGCCATTCCATGTACCGCGTCGAGCACAAGAACCTCGAGCTGATCCCGGACGAGGGCGCGGCGTTGCTGGTGTGCAATCACGTGTCGTTTGTCGATGCGCTGTTGATTGCCGGTTCGGTGCGTCGGCCGATTCGTTTTGTCATGTACTACAAGATCTACAACCTGCCGGTTTTGAACTTTATCTTCCGCACTGCCGGGGCGATTCCGATTGCCGGGCGGCATGAGGACATCCAGATCTACGAAAAGGCCTTCCAGCGGATTGCCCACTACCTTAAGGACGGCGAGCTGGTGTGCATCTTCCCGGAAGGAAAATTGACCTCCGATGGCGAGATGAACGAGTTCCGAAGCGGCGTGACGCGGATTCTTGGAGAGACGCCGGTGCCGGTGATTCCGATGGCGTTGCAGGGGTTGTGGGGGAGTTTTTTCAGTCGCGATCCGAACAAGGGCTTCTTCCACCGGATCTGGTCGCGAGTGACCCTGGTGGCCGGCGCGCCGGTGACGGTAGAGGCGGCGACGCCAGAGGCGTTGCATGGGGTGGTGGGGGAATTGCGCGGGAGTGTCAGGTAGTTGATCGTTCCCACGCTCTGCGTGGGAATGCCGGCGTGGACGCTCTGCGTCCGCTTTTAGAGTCGTGACGCGGAGCGTCACAGGATGCGTTCCCACGCAGAGCGTGGGAACGATCTGGTGCCTAAGCGCTGATCTTGAGGCCAATGAGCCCGCAGATAATCAACGCCACACTGGCCAGTCGAAACAACGCCATGGACTCCCCGAACAGGATAATCCCGGCAATCACCGTGCCCACCGCACCGACTCCGGTCCAGATGGCATAGGCGGTACCCAGCGGCAGTTCCTTCATGGCCAGCCCCAACAGTCCGAGGCTGACGGCCATGGCGGCAATCGTCAGGGCCGTGGGCAGTGGCTTGCTGAAACCGTCGGTGTATTTCAGTCCGACGGCCCAGCCGACTTCAAACAGTCCGGCAAAAAACAGAATGATCCAGGACATGATGACCTCGCTTCTATAAGGCGGGGTCGTCCCCTGAATTAATCGCGCGATAGCGTCGCGAGGTCGTCCACGCGAAGCCCGTTAGAGTGCCGAATATTGATCAGGTGATCAAGTTTCTGACTTGCTTGCCAGCAGCTCTCGGTCTTCCTTTTCGCTCATTCGCCGGAAGTACGTAGCCAGGAGTGCCCCGGAAATATTGTGCCAGACGCTGAACAGCGCACTCGGCACCGCCGCCAGCGGCGAGAAATGCGCACTTGCCAGTGCGGCGCCCAAGCCGGAGTTCTGCATGCCCACTTCCAGCGACAGGGATTTGCGTTGTGCCAGCGGCAGCCCGAACACACGGCCGGTGAAATAGCCCAGCAGGAAGCCAAAGGTGTTATGCAGGATCACCACCGCCATGATCAGCAGGCCCGACTCGGCAATCTTCGCCTGGCTGGCCGCCACCACGGCGGCGACAATCGCCACGATGCTGACCACCGACACCAGCGGCAACACCTCCACCGCATGCCGTACCCGGGCGCCCAGCAAGCGCTGCGCCACCACGCCCAACACGATCGGCAGCAGTACCACTTGCAGGATCGACCAGAACAACTCCATGAACGACACCGGCAACCAGGCCGAGGCCAGCAGCCAGATCAGCGCGGGCGTCAGCAGCGGAGCGAGGAGGGTGGTGACGGCGGCAATGGCCACCGACAGGGCCAGGTCGCCTCGGGCCAGCCAGGTCATGACGTTGGACGACGTGCCGCTCGGGCAGCAGCCGACGAGGATCACACCGACGGCAATTTCCGGTGGCAGGTGAAAGACCTGGCACAGCAGCCAGGCCACGCCGGGCATGATCACGAAATGCGCGACCACACCCAATGCCACGCGCCACGGATGGCGCGCGACTTCAGCGAAATCTTCAAGTTTGAGGGTCAGCCCCATGCCGAACATTACCAGGCCCAACAGCGGCACGATGGCGCCTTTGAGGCCGAGAAACCAGGCGGGTTGCAGGAACGCAACCACGGCAAAAATCAGCACCCAGTAGGCGAAGGTATTGCCGACGAAACGGCTCAAGGCGGCGAGTGCACGCATGGGGTTGGTCCTTGTTATTCGATTTTGGAAGTGCGCATGCGATCAAATGTGGGAGCGGGCTTGCTCGCGAATGCGGTGTGTCAGCCAGGAAGATATCAACTGAAAGGACGCATTCGCGAGCAAGCCCGCTCCCACATTTTGATCTTCACAAGGCTTTAGATACCTTGTGGGGTCTCTTCGCCACCCAGTGCCTCAACCAACGCCGGCAGGAAGTCGCCAAACGTCAGCATCATCAGGGTAAAGCTGGCGTCCTGCTGGCCCAGTGCTTCGTCGCCGCCGTCCTGTTCCGCCTGATCCTGCAGCAGGTCTTCGAACTTCAGGCGCTTGACGGTCATTTTGTCGTCCAGCATGAAGGACAGCTTGTCCTGCCAAGCCAGGGACAACTGGGTCACGACTTTGCCGGTGGTCAGGTGCAGCTGGATCTCTTCGCCGGTCAGGTCCTGGCGTTTGCAGCGCACGATGCCGCCGTCTTCGTGGGTGTCGCGCAGTTCGCATTCGTCGAGGACGAAGAAGTCATCGGCCGGTTTCTGGGTGGTGACCCAGTCGGTCATGATGGCGGTTGGCGCGGTTTTCACGGTCAGCGGACGTACCGGCAGGGTGCCGATCACTTCACGCAGGGTGGACAGCAGGTCTTCGGCACGTTTCGGGCTGGCGGAGTTCACCAGGATCAGGCCTTGTTTCGGCGCGATGGCGGCGAAGGTCGACGAGCGACGGATGAACGCGCGCGGCAGGAAGGCCTGGATGATTTCATCCTTGATCTGGTCGCGTTCCTTTTTGTAGACCTTGCGCATTTGCTCGGCTTCGATCTCTTCGACCTTTTCCTTCACCGCATCACGCACCACGCTACCCGGCAGGATACGTTCTTCCTTGCGCGCAGCGATCAGCAGGAAATCACCGCTGACGTGCACCAGTGGCGCGTCTTCGCCTTTACCGAAAGGGGCGACGAAACCGTAAGTGGTCAATTCCTGGCTTGCACAAGGGCGCGCCAGTTTGGTGGCCAGTGCAGTTTCCAACGCCTCGGCATCAACAGGCAGATCTTGGGTCAGGCGATAGATAAGCAGGTTTTTGAACCACATGGGGTGAGTCTCTCCTTATATACAAAGGGGGGCATTATTCTCCTCATGGCGTCATAGGCCAACCCTCGCTAAGCCATTGGAAGGCCTGAAAAAAATTATTTAAGAAAGTGCTTGCCAGACTATGGGTCGCTCCGTAGAATGCGCGCCACACCGAAAGTGAAGGGTGATTAGCTCAGCTGGGAGAGCGTCTGCCTTACAAGCAGAATGTCGGCGGTTCGATCCCGTCATCACCCACCATTCGCTTTATGTGTTACGCGCAGCGGTAGTTCAGTCGGTTAGAATACCGGCCTGTCACGCCGGGGGTCGCGGGTTCGAGTCCCGTCCGCTGCGCCATATTCGGTCACCTGGAACGCTGAACGCCAGGTACCACAGGAAGCCCGCTCATTGAGCGGGCTTTTTGCTGTCTGGGGTTTGCTAAAACCGCCGGTCTAAAAAACGCCCCCGATCATGTGCAGTGATCGGGGGCGTTTTTTATTGGGTTTAGAAATCCCAGCGGGTACTGACCATTACGTTGCGAGGGTCGCCATAGTACGACGAGTTGTAGAAGCCGATGTTGGTGTAATACGACTTGTCGAACACGTTGTTGACGTTGACGGTCGCCGACACGCTGTCGGTGATCTGATAGCGGGCCATCAGGTCCACCAGCCAGTAGGGATCCTGGGCAAACTTTTCTTGAGCGCCGCCCTTGGCCCAGTTGCTCAGTACCTGCCAGCCTTGACCCTGCCAACGCGCGCCGCCGCCGAGGGTGAGTTTGTCGAGGCTGCCGGTCAGCTTGTAGCTGGTATAGACATTGACCTGATCTTCCGGCTCCCAGGTCGATACCTTCTTGCCGCTTTCATCACGGGCAATCTTGTGGGTGTAGCCTGCCTGCAACTGCCAGCCGGGTGTCAGCTCGCCAGAGATTTCCGCCTCATAACCCTTGGTTTTCGAAGTGATCGGCTTATAGGCGTAGTCGCGAGCGGGGTTGGTTGGATTGGCGTTGTACTCCGTATCTTCCTCGGGGCGGTTTTTTTCGTGAACCTCGAAGTAGGCGATGCTGGAATTCAGGCGCCCTTCGAAGAATTCACCTTTGAGCCCCACTTCATAGTTCTTGCCTTCATCCGGCTCCAGCAATTTGTTGTTGCGATCACGGTTGAACGACTGCGGCAGGAAAATTTCCGTGTAACTGGCGTAGGCCGACACGTTGTCGTTCAGGTCGTATACCAGGCCTGCATAAGGCAAGACCTTGCCGCTTTTTTTCGTATCACTGGTGCCGGTGACCTGGAAGTCTGCAACGCGCGTGCCCAGCAGCAGCGAAAGATCGTCCGTGAGGCTGAAGCGAGCGGTCATGTAGCTGCCGGTCTGGCGGGTGATTTCATCGTTTTTGTTGGTGACTTCGCCCCAGTCCGGCTTCGGGATGTCGCCGTTCCAGTTGTAATAGTCGAAGTTATTGTTGGGCAGGCTGGCGTTGGTGTAGTCCTTGCCTTTCCAGTGGGAGCGGGAAACCGAGGTGCCGACCACCAACTGGTGTTCTCGGCCAAACAGGTCGAAGGGGCCAGAGGTGTAAAGGTCGGCGCTGTCGCTGACGGTTTCACCTGTGTATTTGCGCGCCAGCACTGAGGGCAAACCTGGGCTCACGAAACCCAGGGGGGCGTTGTAACCGTTGATTTGATGGTTGTACTGACCTTTGGCGACCCAGCCATTTTCGAAGCTGTGTTCAAGGGTGGCAAAGGCGGTGCGCGTGTACTGCTGCCAACTGCTCCACCGTGGCCCGTTGTTGAATGAGCGCTTGGAGCCAATGCGATTGCCGGATTCGTCATACAGCGAGGCACTGCCGGTCCAGCTTGAGCCTTTGGGGTCATTATCCTGATAGTCCGCGCCCACGGTCAGCAGGGTATCCGGCGACAGGTCCGCCTCCAGGATGCCGTAGTAGACGCTGGTTTTGCGTTGGTAATGGTCCATGAAGGACTGTTTGTCTTGATGGGCCGCCACGGCTCGGCCGCGGATGTTCCCGGTTTCGGTCAAGGGACCGCTGACGTCAACTTCCGATCGGTAGTTGTCCCAGGAACCGGCGCCAAGGTCGATATGGCCCTTGAATTCCTGGGTAGGTTTCTTGCGGATCATATTGATGGTGCCACCAGGGCCACCGGCGCCAGTGAGCAGGCCAGTGGCGCCCTTGAGGATTTCTACCCGGTCATAGATCACCATGTCGGTGAGGGTATGGCCGGACGAATACTGCGGGTCTTGCAGGATAGGAATACCGTCGTACTGGAAGTTGCGAATCGCGAAGCCGCGGGAGTAATAGCTGGTACGGTCGCTGTCATACGTTGCCACGGTGATGCCCGGGGTATGGCGCATCACGTCGTCGATGGAGTTGAGGCCAAAGTCATCCATGGCCTGGCGGGTGACCACCGAGATCGATTGCGGAGTTTCCCGTGGCGTCAGCACCAGGCGGGTAGCGGTGGCGATGGTGCCGGGGGTGTAAGAGCCGGAGCCTTCGGTAATGGTGCCGAGTTGGTTGGCGCTGATCTGCGTCGCCCCCAGCTCCACGGCGCCGGTGGGGGTAGGGTTGGCTTCCAGTGCGTAGACCTGATCACCTTTGACTGCCCGATAACCACTGCCACGCAGCAGCTTTTCAAACCCAACCTCCACGCTATAAGTGCCTTTGAGTCCCGGGCCCGCGAGCCCCTGCAGGTTCTGGGACTGGAACACGATAGCCACGCCCGCTTGCTGGGCGAACTGGTTGAGTGTGGCGCCCAGCGGCCCGGCAGGTATGTCGTAGGCTTGGGCCGCAACGGCTACCGTGTCGGCCTGGGCCAGATGGGTATTGAGCAGCGTCGTCGCGAGCAGTGTGAGGGTCAGCGGCGCGCTGCTCAGCAGGCGTCTGCGAGGCTTGGAAGGGAAGGGCATGGTGAGGGCAGTCCTTTAGTCATCGGTATACCTTCCTTGACGGGCAACCCGAAAAAAAGCGGAAGCAATGCGAATAATTATTTTTTGCTCTCGGTATCCGGGCTGACAATTATCAGCCATGGGGTAAAGGTTTTCAGCGTGATCGGCAGGGTTTGAGCCAGCATCTGCAAGGTGCGGTCGGTGTTATCCAGGGGAAGTACGGCCGAGACCTTGAGACTGGCCAGTGCGGCGCGATCAAACTGCAAGCGGCCCGAACGGTGACGGGCGATCTCATCCAGCACTTCCGGCAACGGTCGGTTATCCACCACCAGTTGATGGCGGCGCCAGGCCCCATTGATGCTCGCCGTATCGATGCTGCCGGAGAGGCGCACGGCATCTTTGCTGAGTCGCGCCTGTGAGCCGGCGTCCACTTCCAGCGTCTGCTGGCCATTCGCGCTTTGGGCGGCAACGCGGGATTCGAGCATGCTCAGCACCGTAACGTCATCCTCGCGCCTGACCACAAATCGCGTACCCAGGGCGCGCAGGGTGCCTTGGGCGGTCTGCACCACAAATGGCCGTTCGCCATCGTGGGCCACTTCCACCAGGATCTCGCCTTGCAGCAATTCGATGCGGCGCTGCCGGCTGTCGAAATGCAGATTCGCCGCACTGATGCCGTTCAGGGTCAGCGTCGAGCCGTCCGCCAGCCGCAGGGTTTTCCATTCGCCGGGGCCGTTGTGCACATCGGCCATCCATTGTTGTGGATAAGGACTGTAGAGCAGCGCCATGGCGGGAAGGCCCAGGCTGCAGGCCAGTACCAACGCGCGGACGTAGTTTTTGCGCGCCTTCCCATGCCGGGGAAAGGCCGCACTCAAGGCCGCCCGGGCCGGTGCCTTTTGCCCGCGCAGGGCCTGCATCCGCGCAATCACATCTTCCATGCGCGCTGCTGATGCGGCGTGTTGCGGGCCTTGCTGCTTCCAGCGCTCGAACGCCTGGCGCTGGGCCTCGGTCAATTCACCTTCGTGCAGGCGAATCATCCATTCGGCGGCTTGTTCATCGATCTGTTGGCGAGAGTCGGGCATGCGCGGCTCAGATGTCCACGCTGTGGCTGCAATGCAGCAGGGCCTGGATCAGGTATTTGCGTACCGTACGTTCCGACAGCTTCAGTTGTCGGGCGATTTGCTGCTGGGTCAGGTCTTCGAGGTAATACAGCACAAACGCCTGGCGCATATTGTCGTGCATGCCTTCCAGCATGAAGGCGATGTGCTCGAGGGCTTCCAGGGTGGTGTGGATCTGTTCGGGCGACTGGAAACCTTCCAGGGTTTCCACCGTCAGCATCAATTCCTGAAGGTAGGCGTGCTCAATCTGCTTGCGCCGGGCCTGGTCGATGATCAGCCGCCTGGCGGTGGTACTTAAATAGGCGCGGGGTTCGCGGATGGCGGTCACCGACTCGCGGGCGTGCAGAATCCGCGCGAAGGTGTCCTGCGCCACGTCGGCGGCGTTATGGGTACAGCCCAGTTTTCGGCGCAACCAAGTGAACAGCCAGCCGTGATGCTCGCTGTACAGCTCGGTAATCTCCCGTTGGAACGGCGGTTCACCCACAGACATAAGACCCGGCCCAGGTGTTATTGAGAATAATTGTTAATTGTGGGGCCAAGGCTTGGGCAAACGCAATAGACTCGCGTTTGCACCCAAAGCGCCGGTTTTGCGGGGTGCGCGGGGTCGAAGACAAAATATTTTAAATAAATTGCATTTAAATCATGACATTACGGAAAAATGCTATAGAATGCGCCCCACACCGAAAGTGAAGGGTGATTAGCTCAGCTGGGAGAGCGTCTGCCTTACAAGCAGAATGTCGGCGGTTCGATCCCGTCATCACCCACCATTCGCTTTATGTGTTACGCGCAGCGGTAGTTCAGTCGGTTAGAATACCGGCCTGTCACGCCGGGGGTCGCGGGTTCGAGTCCCGTCCGCTGCGCCATATTCAGGTCACCTGGAACGCTGAACGCCAGGTACCACAGGAAGCCCGCTCATTGAGCGGGCTTTTTGCTGTCTGGGGTTTGGGTTTAGAAGAACTCGTCCAGCAAGCAGTAGAACGCGATGCGCTGCTGATCGGGTGCGACGCCGTACTGCTCGAAGAACGGCGCCACCCAGGCCACTCCGAGATTGCGCTCGATGCTGCGGGCCGCGAGTGCCAGGTCCTGATAACGGTCACTGACCCCCAGGCCACCACAGTCGATGAAACCACTGAAGTGATCGCCCTCAGCCATGAAGTTTGGCAGGCAGGCATCGCCGTGGGTCACGACCAGGTCATGGGCGGCGGGGCGCGTCGACAGCAGTTCGGCGAATACATCCGTGGCGGTTCGGCCCAGGCGTTGATCGTCGAAGTCGGTCTCGTCAACCAGCCCTGCGTTCACGCGATTACCGGCGGCCGCAATACGGTGTTCCAGCGAGTGGTCGAACGGGCACTGTGCAATCGGCACCTTGTGCAGGCTGCGCAGTGCGCTCGCCACCAGGCGGATCACCTGCGGCGCAGACAAGTCGCTGGCGCTGGCCAGATCCTGCCCCGGGACGGCGCTCATCAGCAGCCAGTGGCGATGGTGTTCCGTGAGCACATCCAGCACGGCAGGCCCAGGCAAGTTCGATTGCCGGAGCCAGCGCAGCCGCTCGATCTCGTCGGGCAACTCGGCGAGGGGGCCGATGGGCTCGGATTTCAGGAACAGGTCTTCACCGTTGCCGCAGCGCAGGCGGAAGACGTCGGCTCCCGACTCGCCAATGGTCTGTGGCTCGATGAGTGCGTCAGGGAATTGGTCACGCCATTTTTTTGGAATAGTCATGCGCGCATTCTTCCATTTTCTTCGTATTGCTTCCATCCAGCGCATCCTGGCGCCGTAAAAACACCAAGACCACCAAGGCCGTGACCAGCGTGAAACCGGCCAGTAGTTGGAGCAATGTGTTGAACCCCGCGATGTAGGCGCTGCGCAGTGCTTCCAGCGGAAGGGCGGCCGAGGCCAGTTGCACGTTGCCCATGACCAGGCCTTGGGCAATCACTGACACGTCGGCCCCTGCGAGACCCTTCAGGTGATGTGCCACCAATGCGCCCAATACTGTCATCGTGATCGCCAGCGCCACGCCTTCACTGGCCACGCGGGTGGTGTTGAAAATCCCCGCCGCCATTCCCGCACGCTCCTTGGGCACCACGCTGATCGCCAAACCATCCATCAAACCCCACGGCAGCCCGGTGCCGATCCCGATGACCAGCATTGCGGCGATGGTCTGCGCAGGCTGGTTGGCCAGGCTTAATCCCCACAGGCCCACCGCCGCGATCAGCAAGCCAATGGCACACAACAGTCCTGCTGAGAGCCAGCGGGTCAGCGATGCGGCGATCATCGGCACCACCAGCATCGGTGCCGATAACGCGAGCATCATCAAACCCGCGTCCAGCGCGCTGGCGCCTTCCACACCGATAAACCGCAGGGGCAGCAACACGATCAGCACGATGTAGCAGTAGCAGGTACCGATCGGCAGGAGCTGCACGCCTATAAAACGCGGGAAGCGAAACAGCCGCAGCTCCAGCATCGGTTGGCTTGAGCGGTTTTCGACGAGGACAAACACCAGCAAAAACACCGCCGCCGCGATCATCAGGGCATCAACCAGCGGCGACGTCCAGCCGTGCTCCGGCGCGAGGATCACCGCCGTGGTCAGGGCCACCAGCATCGCGGAAAACGTCAGTACACCAGCGGTGTCCAGCCGCAGCGCTTGCGGGTCGCGGCTTTCACGCATTTTGGGCGCGGCAAACAGCAGCGAAATACCGGCCAATAATGCAGTGCCGAGAAAAATCGAGCGCCAGCCCCAGTGCTCGATCAGCACCCCCGACAGCAATGGCCCAAACGCCAGGCCTGCACCGAATGTGGTGCCCAGCAAGCTGAAGGCGCGGGTACGGGCGTGCCCGTCGAACTCCTGGGCCAGCGCCGCACAGCCACTGGCCAATGCCGTAGCCGCCGCGACGCCCTGCACGCCACGCAACACATCCAGCCAGAAAATCCCCGGTGCCACTGCCAGCAGCAAGGAGACCACGGTAAACAGCGCCATGCCCCACAAGAAAAGACGCTTTCTCCCATACAGGTCGGCTAGGGTGCCGGCGGCCATCAACAGGCTGCCGAAACTCAGCATGAACGCGTTGGTGATCCACGCCAGTTGGCTGGGCTGGGCGGCAAATGCCTGGCCGATAAAGGGCGTGGCGACGGCGCCGCCGGTAAAGCTCATGGGCAATACCAGGGCGGCCAGGCAAATGGCCGCCAGGATGGAATATCGGCCATGGGCGGGCGCAGATTCGGTTGTCGTGTTCATAGGGGCATTCCCGCGAGTTTGAAGATTAAAAGACTCTAATCAGGATGCAATCACGGATAAATGGGCTTACATTCCGTTCATAACGGACTGGATGGATGCAATGACGTGACCGATAACTTGAGCGGCGTGATCGCCTTCGTGAAAACGGCAGAGGCCCTGAGCTTCACCGGCGCGGCCCGGGCGATGGGGATTTCCGCTTCGGCGGTGGGCAAGAATGTCGCCAAGCTTGAGGCGTCACTGAATGTGCGGCTGTTGCACCGCAGTACGCGCAAGGTCAGCCTCACCGCCGAAGGCCAATTGTTCTACGAGCGCAGTCGGAAGATTCTCGACGACCTGCAAGACGCCCGCGCCATGCTTTCCCATGCGATGCAGGCACCCCGGGGCAAACTGCGGGTCAGCCTGCCCACCATCGGTTATCGCTTTCTCTTTCCGCACATGAGGGCGTTCCGCAAAGCCTACCCCGAGATCGAACTGGAGCTGGATTTCAACGACCATCTGGTGGATGTGATCGAGGAGGGCTTCGACGTGGTCATCCGCAGCGGCGGTCTGGCGGACTCGACCCTGATGGCCCGCAAACTGGGACCGTTCAGGTTTGTGCTGTGCGCATCACCCGAGTACCTACGGGCCAACGGCCGGCCAGAGTCCCTGAGCGATTTGGAGCATCACCCGTGCTTGCGTTACCGCTTCGCCACCACCGGCAAAATCATGGACTGGACCTTGTCCGCCAACCCGGCCATCACCCAATTGCGCCTGCCCACCGCGCTGACCCTGAACAACATGGAGGCCATGCTCCGGGCCGCGATGGACGGCCATGGGATTGCCTACGTGCCGGACTTCCTGGCACGCGAAGCCCTCGCCCAGGGCCAGCTGGAAACCGTGCTCGACGGCCATTCCGATGACCAGGGCCAGTTCTGGGCCCTGTGGCCATCCAGCCGGCACCTCTCGCCGAAAATTCGCGTGTTTGTCGACTTCGCCGCCGCGCACCTGTTCACAAGCCCACCAGTCGGTAGCCCACCTGCAACTCGGTGATGAAGTACTGCGGCTGGGCCGGGTCCGCCTCCAGCTTCTGCCGCAGGTGCGCCATGTGCACCCGCAGGTAGTGGGCGCGGTCCACGTAATCCAGGCCCCACACCTCGAGCAATAATTGCCGATGGGTCAGCACCCGGCTCTGCCCGCGAATCATCGCGCACAGCAGGCGGTATTCGATGGGCGTCAGGTGCACCGGAAGGCCTTGGCGCCACACTTCATGGGTCGCCAGGTCCACCTCGATATCGCCAAACGCCACCTTGCTGGTGGCCGCCACGGTGCCGGTCTGCCCATGACGACGCAGTTGCGCACGGATGCGCGCGAGCAACTCGGGTACGCCGAAGGGTTTGGTCAGGTAGTCATCGGCGCCGGCGTCCAGGGCGGCGACTTTTTCCTCTTCGCGATCCCGTGCCGACAACACCAGGATCGGCACCGCCAGCCATCCCCGCAGCTCGCTGATCAGCTGTTTGCCGTCGCCGTCCGGCAGGCCCAGGTCGACGATCACCAGGTCCGGCTGACGGCTGGAAGCGTGGATCAACGCGCGTTTGACGCTGTCGGCCTCGAACACCTGGAAGCCCTCATCCTGCAGGGCGATGCCGACAAAACGGCGGATGTTGGCCTCGTCTTCAACAATCAGAATGCGTGCAGTGCTCATAGGGCGTCCATTGGGGGCGGAGTACCCGCCGGTAAAGTGATGACGAAATGCATGCCGCACTCGCGGCCGGGTTTGGCTTCGATGCGCCCGCCGTGGGCTTCGACGATGCGTTTGGCCAGGGCCAGCCCCAAGCCGATTCCGGCGACCGAGGATTCCTGCTGGCCACGGGCAAACGGTTCGAACAGATTGGCCGGCGCGCTGCCCGGGCCGGTGTCGCTGACCTCCAGCAGGATGCTGTCGGAAACGGAACGGGCGGTGACGGTGATGACCGTGCCAGGCGGGGTGTATTTGGCGGCGTTGTCCAGCAGGTTGACCAGCACCCGTTCGATCAGCAGCGCGTCGACTTCCACCAGCGGTAATTGCGGGTCCAGCGTCGTGTTCACCACATGCCGGGCCAGTGGTTCACGCAACTGGCGCAGGGCGCTGCCGACGATCTCTTCCAGCAAATGCCATTGCCGGTTGAGTCGCACACCGCGCTCCTGCATGCGGGCCATGTCCAGCAAGTTTTCGATCAAGCGTTGCATCGAAGTCGCCTGCTCATGAATACCGTGCAGCAACGCGGTCAGCGGCCCCGGCGGCGCATGGGGCAGGGCGGTGTCGGCGGCGCCGATCAGTGTGGTCAGGGGGGTGCGCAGGTCGTGGGAAATCGCCGCGAGCAAGGTGTTGCGCATTTTCTCGCCTTCCATCTGCACCATCGTGCTTTGCGCCACTTCGACGAAGTGCACGCGCTCCAAGGCAATCGCCAATTGGCTCATGCAGGCTTCCAGCAGGCGGCGCTCTTCGGGCTCGTTGAGGCGTTCGCTTTGCGCCAGTTCCAGCACCAGCACACCGCGCACGCGCATCGGCGCCTTGAGCGGCAGGTAGCAGCCCTTGGCGGCGGACAAGGTGTCGGTGCCCTGGCCGGCGGACTGGCCGTGGTCGTAGGTCCATTGGGCGATGCTGTCGTCGATCGGCAGCCCACCTGCGCCCACGCTGTGCACGCCGTCGGCGGCGTCCGGCAAGGCCAGGCCGACCCGTGCCTCGAACACGCCGCTGAAAGTGCGCAGCGCCACTTCGCTGATCTGCTCCACGGTCAACGCGGCCGACAGGTCCCGGGCCAGACGCGCCAGGGACGTGGCGCGGCGTTCTCGAGCGGCGGCGGTGCGCGCTTCGTGGCGCAGGCGTGCGGTGAGCTGCCCGGTGATCAGGGCGATGCCGAGCATCAACGCGAAGGTGAAGAAATACTGGGTGTCGTTGACGGTAAACGAGTAGCGCGGCTGGACGAAAAAGAAGTCGAAACACAGCACCGCGAGCATCGCTGCCCACACGCCGGGGCCGCGTCCAAACCGCAGGGCCACCAGCACCACCGTGAGCAGGAACAGCATCACCACGTTGGCCAGGTCGAACACCTGCAGCAGCAGCGCGGCGATGGCGCTGGCGGTGAAACAGGCCAGAGTGGCCCAGAGGTAGGCGAGGGTCCGGCCGGGGGCGGGTGCGGTTTTTTCAATGACTGGCGCGGTGCCCGGCAGCAGGCCATGGGCGATCACGATCTGGTCGATCTGCGGATGGTGCCGGCTGATCCGGTCGCTCACCGACTGATGCCAGAACCGCCATGCCCGGCGCGGGTGATGGCCGAGCACCAGGCGATTGGCGTTGTGTTCCCGGGCACAGGCGGCCAGTGCTTCGGCGACGTCCATGCCCGGCAATGTCGCGGTGTCGGCGCCGAATTCGCTGGCCAGGGCCAGGGTTTTCATTGCTGTGAGATAACGCTTGGCGCCGCGGCCCTGGGCTGCCGTGACGTGCACCACGATCCAGTCCGCCTCGAGCTTTTGCGCCAGGCGCGCGGCTTCTCGCACCAGGCGTTCATCACCGGCGTCACCGGCCACGCCTACCAGCAATCGCTCGCGGGCGGGCCACAGGGTCTTGATTGACTGTTCGCGACGGTACACGCGCATCTGCGTGTCGACCCGGTCGGCCGTGCGGCGCAGGGCCAGTTCCCGCAGGGCGAGCAGGTTGCCCTTGCGGAAAAAGTGCCGCGACGCACGTTCGGCCTGAGGGCCCAGGTACACCTTGCCGTCCTTCAAGCGTTGCAGCAGATCATCCGGCGGCAGGTCCACGACGACCACTTCGTGGGCATTGTCGAACACGTGGTCCGGTACGGTTTCCCGCACGCGAATGCCGATGATCCCACTCACCAGATCGTTAAGGCTTTCCAGGTGCTGGACGTTGAGGGTGGTCCAAACGTCGATGCCGGCGCTGAGCAGTTCTTCCACGTCTTGCCAGCGTTTCGGGTGGCGCGAGCCCGGCACGTTGCTGTGGGCCAGTTCATCCACCAGCAGCACGGCGGGATGGCGTTGCAGGGCGGCGTCGAGGTCGAATTCGGTGAGGGTGAAATCGTGATGCAGGCGGTGGGCGCGGGGCAGTTGTTCGAGGCCGTTGAGCAGGTTGGCGGTTTCCTGGCGGCCGTGGGTTTCCACCACACCGGCGAGTACGTCGCGGCCCAGGCTGACTTCCCGTTGCGCCGCGTCAAGCATGGCGCAGGTCTTGCCCACACCGGCGTTGGAGCCGAAGTAGATACGCAATTTGCCGCGCAAGGCGGCCTGTTCTTCCTGCTGGACCCGGGCGAGAAGGGCGTCGGGGTCGGGGCGTTCTTCGTTTAATGCGGGCATGTCATTCCTGGTCAATGCGGTTCAATGGTGGGAGCGGGCTTGCTCGCGAAAGCGGTGTGTCAGTGACAGTCGAGTTGGCTGACACTCCGTATTCGCGAGCAAGCCCGCTCCCACATTGGGTTTGCGGTGCTACACGAGACCCAGCCCGGTCAGCACCAGGTCAATCAGCTTGATCCCGGCAAACGGCACCAGCACCCCGCCCAGGCCATAGATCAGCAGGTTGCGATTGAGCAATGCCGCCGCGCCAATCGCCCGGTACGTCACGCCGCGCAGGGCCAACGGAATCAGCGCCACGATGATCAACGCGTTGAAAATCACCGCACTGAGGATCGCCGAGTTGGGACTGCTCAGGTGCATCACGTTCAACGCACCGAGTTGCGGATAGGTCGCGACAAACGCCGCCGGGATGATCGCGAAATATTTCGCCACGTCATTCGCCACGCTGAAGGTGGTGAGCGCACCACGGGTCATCAGCATCTGCTTGCCCACCTCGACCACTTCGATCAGCTTGGTCGGGTTGCTGTCGAGGTCGACCATGTTGCCGGCCTCTTTCGCTGCCTGGGTGCCGCTGTTCATCGCCACCGCCACGTCGGCCTGGGCCAGCGCCGGGGCGTCGTTGGTGCCGTCGCCGGTCATGGCCACAAGCTTGCCCTGGGCCTGGTAGTCGCGGATCAGTTGCAGCTTGTCTTCCGGGCGCGCCTCGGCGAGGAAGTCATCCACGCCGGCTTCCACCGCAATCGCGGCGGCGGTCAGGCGGTTGTCGCCGGTGATCATCACGGTCTTGATGCCCATGCGCCGCAGTTCGGCGAAGCGCTCCTTGATGCCGCCCTTGACCACGTCCTTGAGCTCTACCACGCCGAGTGCTTTCGCCCCGTCCGAGACCACCAGCGGGGTGCTGCCGCGTCGCGATACTTCGTCGACCTTGGCCTGCAAGGCTGCCGGAAAACTCCCGCCCAACGCTTCGATATGACTGCGGATCGCATCCGCCGCGCCCTTGCGAATACCACGGCCTTCCGGCAGGTCGACGCCGCTCATGCGGGTCTGTGCAGTGAAGTGCACAAAGCTTGCGCCGAGGGCATTGATGTCCCGCGCGCGGATGTCGAACTTCTGCTTGGCCAGCACCACGATGCTGCGGCCTTCCGGGGTTTCGTCGGCCAGGGACGCCAGTTGCGCCGCGTCGGCCAGTTCAGCTTCCTTGACCCCCGGTGCCGGCAGGAAACTGCTGGCCTGGCGATTGCCCAACGTGATGGTGCCGGTCTTGTCCAACAGCAACACGTCGATGTCACCCGCCGCCTCAACGGCGCGGCCGGAAGTGGCGATCACATTCGCCGACATCATGCGGCTCATGCCCGCCACGCCGATGGCCGAGAGCAGGCCGCCGATGGTGGTGGGAATCAGGCACACCAGCAACGCCACCAGCACCGTGGCGCTGATCACGTTGCCACTGCCACTCATGGCCACGGCAAAGATCGAGTACGGGCTCAGCGTCGCGATCACCAGCAGGAACAACAGGGTCAGGCCCACCAGCAAAATTGTCAGGGCGACTTCGTTGGGGGTCTTCTGGCGCTTGGCGGATTCGACCATCGAGATCATGCGGTCGAGGAACGACTCGCCCGGGTTGACGCTGATGCGCACCACCAGCCAGTCCGACAGCACCCGCGTGCCGCCGGTGACCGAGGAAAAGTCGCCGCCGGCCTCGCGAATCACCGGTGCCGATTCGCCGGTGATTGCGCTTTCGTCCACCGAGGCCACTCCTTCGATCACCACGCCGTCCAGCGGCACCAGGTCGCCGGCTTCGATCAACACCACCTGGTCTTTGCGCAACAGCGTGGCTTCGGTCGGCAGCCACGCGGCGCCGTGTTTGGGTTGTTGCAGCAACTTGGCCAGGGTCTGGCGCTTCATCCCGCGCAGGCTGGCGGCCTGGGCACGGCTGCGGCCTTCGGCCAGGGCCTCGGCAAAGTTGGCGAACAGCACGGTAAACCACAGCCACAAACAGATGCTGAGGATAAAGCCGCTGGGCGCTTCACCCTGGCCACCCAGGGACTGGAACCACAGCAGCGTGGTGAGGATGCTGCCCAGGTACACGACGAACATCACCGGGTTTTTCCATTGCGCCTGGGGCAGCAGTTTCTTGAACGCATCCCCGCAGGCGGTGAGCACGATGGCGCGATCAAACAGAGGTAAACGAGCATTCTTGATCATGGGGGAATCTCTTACTCACTGGCCGCAATGGGGGGCTGGCGCAGAGGCAGGCGGGCGTCCAGCGCGAGGTTGAGTTGCAGCACATTGACCCGTGGTTCGCCGAGCAAACCCAGGGTGCGTTCCGCGGTGTTTTCGTTCACCAGTTGCAGCAGTTCGGCTTCGGGGATCTGTCGCAGGCGGGCGACCCGGGCCAGCTGGATGCGTGCGTTGGCCACGGAGATATGCGGGTCCAGGCCGGAGGCGGAAGCGGTGACCGCATCCACCGGCACCTGGGCCTCGGCGGCGAGGCCGTTGTCCTGGCGGTAGGCTTTGACCCGGGCCGCGACCTGGTCCACCAGTTTCTGGCTGGTAGGGCCCAGGTTGCTGGCGCCGCTGGAACCGGCGTTGTACGGCTGGGAGACACTTTTGCTCGGGTCTTGCGGGTCGGTACCGAGGGTCATGCTCGGGCGGCCGTGGAAGTAGCCGGGCCTGGTAAAGTCCTGGCCGATCAACGCCGAGCCGATCACCAATCCGTCGCGTTCAATCAGCGAGCCCTGGGCCTGGAACGGGAACAGCAACTGCGCGGCAAAGGTGGTGAAGACCGGGTAGGCGAGGCCGGTCAGCGCCATGAAAAACACTGCCGAAACCAGCACCGGGCGCAACAGCCCTTTGAATATCGATTGAGTCGTCATCAACGTGTCCTTAGTTGTACGTCTGGCCGGACAGCAACTGCAGTTGCTCCACCAGCGGACCGAGCGCGAGCGCCGGCAGGAAAGTCAGGCCGCCCACCACCAGCACCACAAACACCACCAGCACCATGAACAGCGGGGTTGCGGTGGGGATGGTGCCGGCGCCGGCAGGCACGGTCTTTTTCATCGCCAGGGAACCGGCCACGGCGAGCATCGGCAGCATGGTGAAGAAGCGCCCGACCAGCATCGCCAGGCCAATGGTGGTGTTGAAGAACGGCGTGTTGGCGTTCAGCCCGGCGAACGCCGAACCGTTGTTGGCGGTGCCCGAGGTGTAGGCGTAGAGCACCTCGCTGAAACCGTGGGGGCCGAGGTTATTCAGGCTGGCCATGGTGTCGGGCCACAGCGCGGCGAGGGCGGTGAACCCGAGGATGCTGATGGGGTGCGCGAGCACCGAGAGCATCACCAGTTTCATCTCCCGAGCCTCGATCTTCTTGCCGAGGAATTCCGGGCTGCGGCCGATCATCATGCCCACCAGGAACACCGTCAGCAGCGCGTACTGGATCAGGTTGATAAAGCCCACGCCGTCGCCGCCGAACACGCAGTTGAGCATCATCTGCGCCAGGGGCACGAAGCCGCCCATGGGGGTCAATGAGTCATGCATCGCGTTGACCGAGCCGGTGGTGGCCGCGGTGGTGGTGGCGATAAACAGGCTGCTGTCGGCGATGCCGAAACGCAACTCCTTGCCTTCCATATTGCCGCCGCTTTGCTCGATGGACAGCGTCTGGTTGGCACCGGCCTGGGTCAGCAGCGGGTTGCCGTTTTGCTCGGCGCCATACACCAGAGCGAGAAAGCCTAAGAACATCACCAGGAAGGTGCCGAAAAACACCCAGCCCTGACGGCGTTGGAGCAGCATGCTGCCGAAGGTGTAGGTCAGCGCCGACGGGATCAGCAACATGCTGAGGATGTGCAGGGCGTTGGTCAGCGGCGTCGGGTTTTCGAACGGGTGCGCGGCGTTCATGCTGAAGAAGCCGCCGCCGTTGGTGCCGATATGCTTGATCGATTCAAAGCTCGCCACGGCGCCGACAATCAGTTGTTGCTGCGCGCCTTCCAGGGTGGTGGCCAGGGCTTGGGAGGAAAAGGTCTGCGGCATGCCTTGCCACACATACACCAGAGCCATGCCCACGCACAGCGGCAGCATCACGCGGTACAGGGTGCGGGTGAAGTCGACCCAGAAGTTGCCGATATCCGCCGAGCTTGAGCGACTCAGTCCACGGATAAAACCGGCTGCGGCGACCACGCCCGAGGTGGCGCCGACGAACATCAGGAAGGTGATTACTGCCATCTGGCTGAAGTTCGACAGGCTGGTTTCGCCCGAGTACGCCTGCCAGTTGGTGTTGGTGATAAAGGAAGCGGCGGTATTGAACGCCAGGTCCGGGGTTTGCGCGGCCAGCCCGAGTGGGTTGATCGGCATGACGGCCTGTAACCGCAGGATGAGATAGCCGAGCAGCATCATCGCGGCGTTCGACAGCAACAGGGCCGAACCGTAGCGGGCCCAGCTCATGGTTTCCAGCGGGTCGATGCCCAGCAAGCGATAGGTATAACGTTCCGGCAGGGCGTGGCGGGTTCCGGTAAACACCCGGGTCAGCCACTTGCCCATCAGCACGGCGAGCCCGGTCATCAACCCCAGGACCAGCGCAAATTCCAGCAAAGTGCTTAGCATGTCGAGGCTCCGTTCAAATCTTGCCCATGGCGACAATGGCCATGGTTGTCGCGGCGAAAAACACCAGGGAGAGGCCTACAAAAATCATGTCGTACATGGTGGGGCTCCCTAGAACTTTTCGGCGCGAATGAGGGCGTAGCCCAGATAAGCGAACAGCCCGACGGCGCATAGGCCGCTGGCGATATAGATGAACTTGAGTGTGAGCACGGTGGAACTCCCCTGATTAATAAGCCGCGATTGCGGACGCGGGGAGGTTAAGAGGTTGGGTATCAAGTTCGGGCACTGATTGCGGGTTTGGGCATTAAGACGGTGTATAGAGGGCGGTGGGGTGGGCGAACGGAAAAAAGGGATAACCCGGGGGCGGGGTATCCCTTGAAGCACTGGGGTTTTGCTGCTTTTGATGATCAGCTTATTTGGCTTTCTTTTTCTTTGATTCGCGGGTGGCGAGTTGTTCGAAGCAAAACGCGGCGGCGCCGAACAGGGCGATCATTGAGAGGACGATCATGCCTAACGTTGAACTTTCCACGATGACTTCCTGCGGGGGTTATTGGGGTGGAGGTCACAGTAGTGGAGGGGGGATTAGTTGCTCAATAGAGACGACTTAAACGTTACGGCTGGGGGGGAATCTATACGGAATCTTTACGTGGCTGTTGTGTGTATATCCGTTTTTTAGGTAACGGCTACTTATGGTTTCGCTCTTACAGCGACTCACTTTGGAAAAGCCCCAAAGTAAGCAAAGGGCTCTGCCCCGCCTGTCGGCACCTCGCTAGTGCTCGGTGTTCCCTCACTCCGG
>NZ_JACAQC010000061.1:0-18862 GCF_013385345.1 Pseudomonas sp. I8001 | reverse complement strand
GTGATCAGGCGGTACACGGCCAGTACCAGGTTGTTGGCGACCAACGAATCCGCAGTGGAGAAGAAGCCGAGGTTGCGCATCACGATGCGGCGTTCGTCGTCGGTCAGGCCTTCCGGGTTTTTCCACAGGGCGATGTCGGCGGTCATGTTGACCTCTTGCGGCATCCAGTGGTTGGCGCAGCCGTCGAGGTACTTCTGCCAGGCCCAGTCGTACTTGAAGGGTACGAGTTGGTTGAGGTCGGCGCGGCAGTTGATCATGCGCTTTTCGTCAACGGCGACGCGGGCGGCGGAGCCTTCCAGCTCGGCGAGGCCTTCGGCGACGTCGAGTTTGTCGAGGGCGGCCTTGGCGCGGATGATCGCGGCGGAGTCGCTGGCGGTCACGTTGCGGGCTTCAAGGGCGGCGGCGGCGCCGGCGCCGTCGAGGCGGTCCATGTTGGCTTCGGTGGCGTGGCCGGCGTTGGCGCCCCGGATGACTACGTCACCGGTGTCTGGTTGATCTGCTTCATCCCAACTCAGCATTGAATTGCTCCTTCGTGGTCCGTCTGACGGCGTGGGCTTCGATTCACCCAGCGTGTTCAAAAATGTGCGTTTTGCAGGCTTCAAGGCATTGAAATACTGCGCATAGTGTGGTCGGTGTTCAGCGTTCTTGCACACTATGTAGTGGTTGTCTGTGTTTGTGGGCACACTATATGGGGTGTAACAACGATGGTCAACGCACAAGACCAGGCCGATGGTCGCAGGGCCATGACTAAAACTCACAGCCCCATGACTTTTAATGGTTACGGCCGCTACCCGGGCCAGTGCTAAAAATTCGCCAACCAGCTCCCCATAACAAAAAAGAGCGTTTGCGAAATGAAAGCACTTGATCTGTACATCGGCGAAGGCTTCGAAGGCCCAGGCGTCAATGCTGCCCACATCAACATCCTCATCGGCCCGCGCAACGGTCCGGCCGGCCAGGCGTTTGCCAACAGTTTGGCGTCGCCAAGCCAGGGCCATTGCCCGTTCATGGTGATTGCCCAGCCGAACATCCCGGTCAAACCCATGACCCTCTACGTCAACAAGGCCGCCATCGGCAGCGACCTGCACGGCAATGCCACCTGGGGCGCGTCCCAGGCCGGGATCGCCAAGGCGGTGCTCGAAGCCCTGCTCGACGGCACCCTGCCGCCGGAAGCCGAGGACGAGTGGGCGATTGTCACCGCCAACTGGGTAAACCCGGCCTGCGACGACCTGGATGCGGTCTACCTGAACAACTACAACGCCTGCCGCACTGCGATCCGCGCCGCCCTCACAGGCTTGCCGCACACCGCGCAACTGGCGGATGTGGTCAACCACATCAGCAACCCTTTCTACACGCCAAAAGCCTGAGGACATTCCCATGCAATACATCCGTTTGGGCAACTCCGGCCTGCAAGTCTCGCGCCTGTGCCTGGGCACCATGAACATGGGCACCCCGGACTGGAAACCGTGGATCTTCGACGAGAAACAAAGCGAACCCATCGTTGCCCATGCCCTGGCCAACGGTGTCAACTTCATCGACCTGGCGGACTTCTACTCCGCAGGCGTCGGCGAGGAAGTGGTCGGGCGCATCCTCAAGCGCGTTGCGCGCCGTGAAGACATCGTGGTCACCACCAAGGTCGGCTACGGCACCCGCAGCGGCATCAATGCCAGCGGCCATTCGCGCAAGCACATCATGGACAGCATCGACGCGTCCCTGAGCCGCCTTGGCATGGATTACGTCGACGTGTTCATGCTGCATTACTTCGACGTGAACACCCCGGTGGAAGAAACCATGGGCGCCCTCAACGACATCGTGCGTTCCGGCAAGGCGCGCTACATCGGCGTGTCGACCATGCTCACCGGGCAACTGGCAAAAATCCTCATGGCCTGCGAGCGCAATGGCTGGGTCAAGCCGATCAACATGCAGCTGCAACTGAACTGCGCCTACCGCGAGGAAGAGCGCGAGATGATCCCGTTCTGCCGCGACCAGGGCCTGGGCGTGTCGGTGTTCAGCCCGCTGGCCCGTGGCTTGCTCACCGGCGAAGTGCAGTCGACCCGCAACCAGACCGACTTCTTCACCCAGCAGATGTACAGCGACCAGGCGTCGTTCGACATCGCCCACTCGGTGCAACGTGTGGCCCGTGCCCGTGGCGTGTCCAACGCACAGATTGCCCAGGCCTGGGTGGCCAATCATCCGGGTGTGGACGTGATGCTGGTGGGCGCCGACACCACCGCACAATTTGATAGCGCGCTCGCCGCTTTGGACACCCGACTGGATGCCGAAGAACTGCACGAGTTGGAACGCAACTACACGCCGTGCGATGTGATCAACGACTACACCGCCGGCAAACGCATCTTGCGCAGCGCCCGTCCGGGCCTGGACCGTTTTAACCTGATAGAGGCCGTGGCATGAACCCGCTGATTCGCACAGGCAATTTCATTGATGGCCAATGGTCCAGCGGTGGGCCGGTCTACCCGGTGCGCAACCCGGCCAATGGTGCGCAGATCGCCGAAGTACAACGCGCCGGTGCTGAAGAAACCAACCTGGCCATTGCCGCCGCCAACCGCGCGTTGCCGGCCTGGCGCAAGCTCACCGCCAAGGAGCGCAGCCAGCGCCTCAAGCGCTGGAGCGAGTTGATGCTGAGCAACCAGAAGGACCTGGCCCACCTGCTCAGCCTGGAACAGGGCAAGCCGCTGGCCGAAGCCATGGGCGAAGTGGTCTACGCCGCGAGCTTCCTCGAATGGTTTGCCGAAGAAGCCAAGCGTGCCTATGGCGACGTGATCCCGAGCCACAAGGCCGACGCCCGCATCATCGTGACCAAGGAAGCCATCGGCGTGGTCGCAGCGATCACCCCATGGAATTTCCCCCTGGCCATGGTCACCCGCAAGGTTGGCCCGGCGCTGGCGGCGGGGTGCACGATGATTCTCAAACCGTCGGAAGAAACCCCGCTGTCGGCCTTTGCCCTGGCGGTGTTGGCAGAACAGGCCGGGATTCCGGCGGGCGTGTTCAACATCGTGTCCGGCGATGCCGTGGCCATCGGTGGCGCACTGCAAGCCTCCAGCATTGTGCGCAAGCTGTCCTTCACCGGCTCCACCCGCACCGGCAAGCTGCTGATGCGCCAGGCCGCCGACACCCTGAAAAAAGTCTCCCTGGAACTGGGCGGCAACGCACCCTTTATCGTGTTTGACGATGCCGACCTGGACGCTGCCGTCAAAGGCGCCATGGCTTCCAAGTTTCGCAATACCGGGCAGACCTGCGTCTGCGTCAACCGCTTCTTCATCCAGGACGCTGTGTACGATGCGTTCACCCGCAAGCTGGCCGAAGCAGTCTCTGCGATGCGCGTGGGCAGCGCCCTCGAGGGCGAAACCGAACAAGGCCCGCTGATCAATGCGGCCGCGTTGGCCAAGGTTGAAGCCCACGTCGGCGACGCCCTGGAGAAAGGCGCCAAGCTGCTGTGCGGCGGCCGTCGCCATGCCTTGGGCGGGACGTTCTTCGAACCGACCATCCTCACCGAAGCCCACGGCGAGATGCTGATTGCCCAGGAAGAAACCTTCGGCCCGGTGGCGGCCTGCTTCCGCTTCAAGGACGAAGCCGAAGTGCTGCAACGGGCGAATGACACGCCGTTTGGCTTGTCGGCCTACTTCTACAGCCGCGACATCGGCCGCGTATGGCGCATGGCCGAAGGCCTGGAAGCGGGCATGGTCGGGATCAACGAAGGGATCATCTCCACCGAAGTCGCACCGTTTGGCGGGATCAAGGAGTCGGGCCTGGGCCGTGAAGGTTCCAGGTACGGCCTGGAGGATTACCTGGAGATCAAATACCTGTTGATGGGCGGTCTCTGACCCCATTCAACCAAACAACACCGATCCAATGTGGGAGCGGGCTTGCTCGCGAAAGCGGTGGGCCTGCCACCACATGCATTGACTGACACACCGCCTTCGCGAGCAAGCCCGCTCCCACAGGGAAATGGGCTTGCCCGCTGTTACTCCGTCAAGAACAAAAATATGGAGAACACCATGTCCACTCAACCCATCAAAATCGACGACCTGCCCATCGGTCGCTTCCACCTTAAAATCGCCGGCCTGACCTTCGGCGCCCACTTCACCGACGGCTACATCCTCGGCCTGATCGGCATTGCCTTCACCTTGCTCAGCCCACAGATGCAACTGGACGCCTTCTGGCAAGGCCTGATCGGCGCCTCGGCCCTGATCGGCCTGTTTATGGGCAGCCTGTTCTTTGGCTGGATCTCCGACACCCTCGGCCGGCAGAAAATCTTCCTGGTCAGCTTCGTCCTGATCACCGTTGCCTCGGTGATGCAGTTTTACGCCGAAACCGCCATGGGCCTGTTCCTCTGTCGGGTGTTGATCGGTATCGGCCTGGGCGGCGACTTCAGCGTCGGCCACGCGATGCTCGCCGAGTTCTCGCCCAGGAAACATCGCGGGGTACTGCTGGGCTCCTTCAGCGTGGTGTGGACGGTTGGTTACGTGGCCGCGACTTTCGTCGGCACCGCCATGCTCAGCCTCGGCGTTGATGCCTGGCGCTGGATGCTCGCATCGTCGGCAATTCCTGCCGGGCTGATCCTGATCGCGCGCATCGGCACGCCCGAATCGCCGCGCTGGCTGATCAACCAGGGCCGGATTGCCGAGGCCCGAGCCATCGTCAAGAAACACCTCGGCGAACACGTGGTCCTCGATGAAGAAGCGTCGACGCAAACCCGTTCCGGCTACGGCGTGCTGTTCAGCCGTGAATACCGCAAGCGCACCGCGTTCAACTGCCTGTTCTTCGTGTGCATCGTGATGCCGTACTTCGCCATCTACACCTTCCTGCCGTCGATCCTGCAGAAGATGGGCCTGGCCGAAGGTTTTGGCACCGAGCTGATGCTCAACCTGCTGCTGATCATCGGCGCCTTGATCGGCATCTGGTGCACCGTGAAATTCTCCCGGCGGGGCTTTCTGATCAACTCGTTCATCATCCTGGCGGCGGCGCTGTTCCTGCTGGCGGTATTGCCGGGCAGCATGGCGTGGTTGATGGTGCTGACGTTCGGCGTCTTCACCCTGGTGCTGTCGGCGGTGAGCAACCTGGTGGGCGTATTCCCGGCGGAGAGCTTCCCGACCGAAGTGCGGGCCAGCGGCATCGGCCTTGCCACAGCCGTCAGCCGCCTGGGTTCGGCGGTGAGTACCTTCCTGTTGCCGGTGAGCGTAGCGGGGATCGGCCTGAGCCCGACCATGGGCATCCTCGCCGCTATCCTGGTGCTGGGCGCGATCATCTCCTGGGCCTGGGCGCCGGAAACCAAGGCGTTGACCTTGAGCCAGGCGTGCAAGGCCGAGCCTGCGGTGTCAGGGATTGCTCACCCGGTTCAACCACTGCGTAAACAACCGAACCTTGGATAAACCCTGCTTGTCACTTGCCACATCCAGCCAATAGCCATACGGGCCGATCACCTCCACCGGGGTGATCGGCAGCAGGCTGCCATTTGCCAGTTCACGCTCGATCATCTGCCGGTCGATCACCGCCAACCCACCGCCGGCCAGGGCGGTGTGGATCACCTGGTCCAGGGTGCTGAATTCCAGGCCCTGGCCTGCATCGATATCTTCCCGGCCCATGGCCGCCAGCCAGTTCTCCCAGACCTGCAAACGCTTGCCGTCGTGCAGGATGTGCAGCAGCGGAAAGCGCCGCAGGTCGGGCGGCTGACCGTCGCTGAACAGTTCCGGGCTGGCGACGGCGATGTGGCGTTCCATCACCAACAGTTCACTGCTGCACTGCGTGGCCGCTTCCAGGCCGAAGCGGACCTGGCAGTCGATTTCCGCCAGGCTCGCGTGGGTGTTCTGGTGGGTGACGCTGAGGTTGATGTCCGGGTAACGCTCGCAAAACCTGCGCAGGTGGGCGGACAGCCAGCGGGTGGCCCAGGTGGGCGGGGCGACGATGCGCAGGCGCTGGCGCAGGTTGGGCACGCGCACGGCGTGCAGGGCGCGCTCGATATGGTCGAAGGCGTCGCTCAGGTGCGGGGAGAGGGCGAAGCCGGCTTCGGTCAGGGACAGGCCCTGAGGCGTGCGGATGAAGAGGGCGACGCCGAGGTAGTCTTCCAGTTGTTTGATCTGGCGGCTGACGGCGCCCTGGGTGACGTTGAGGCCCACGGCGGCCTGGCTGAAGCTGCGGTGGCGGGCGACTTCTTCGAAGACACGGAGCATGTTGAGGGAGGGCAGTTGGCGCATGAAATGGATTCCACACCTGTTGTTTTTATGGTGTTTTTGGCGGCCTCTTCGCGAGCAAGCCCGCTCCCACATTTGATCGGCGCCGCGGTCAAAATGTGGGAGCGGGCTTGCTCGCGAAGGCGTCAGTGAAGACGCCGCCTATTTTAGAAGTAGTAGCCAATGTTCATATACAACTGATTCTCCCACTGGTTACTCCCCCCAGCTCCCAAGCTCTCGGTATAGCTGCTCCCACCAATATACGGATCGTTCTTGCCGATCAACCACTCCGTGGCCACCCACAGTTTACTCACCGAAAACGACGTGCCCAGGATCACCCGCTGCGAGGTCTTGAACTGATCCTCGGACTTGTCAAACGCACTGTAGTTGGCATACAGCTTAACGCCGCTGACCTGGTCAAACAGGTACTTGCCGGCCACGTCGTAGCTCAAGTCCGCCACATACAGATTGCCGCGGCTGGCCACGTTGAACGTGCCGTCATACCCGCCCAGGGTCACCACGCTGTCGGTGCCCGGGTTGCGCGGCGACATCTGCTGGCGTGCCGCCTGCAATTGCACGCCCCACGGGCCGTTCTTGCCCAGGTAGTGGATCGCCACCGCGTTGCGCCGGCCATCGTCGTTGGTGTCCTTGTTCTCCAGGGTGGAGGTCAGGCCGGACAGCCCGACTTCCGATTTCCATCCGCCCAGGTCCATGGTCTTGGCCACCCGCACCACCACGGTGTTGCGTTCCTGGTTGTTGCTGCCGTCGCCCACGTAGCTGTCGGCCTCGGAGATCACGCTGGAGTAGGTCACGCCCTTGCTCGTGCCTTTGCCTTGCCACGCCGGGCGCAGGTAGTAACCGGCCTGGATGTTCCAGTCGCCGCTTTGCTGGATGTACTTGGCGCCCACCTGCTGCACATCTTCCAGGCCGATCACGTTGCCCAGGGTTTCGTAGAAGGTGCTGCCGAAGTACGGCTGCAAGCCAAACGGCACGGTGTTCAAACCCACTTGCACCTGTTGGTCGGGGTTGAACTTGTAGCCCACCCAGGCGAACTTGGCGAACTGGATATCGCCGTAGTTCTTGGTGTACTGGTACGGGTAGGAGCGCCCGTAGAAGCGGTACTGCGCCTCGCCGATCCAGGTGTCGGAGTTGTACTTGGCGCTGAGGTACGCGGTGTCGAGGCCGAACTTCTGGATGTCGCGATCGGGGTCGTAGTCCCAACGGGCGCGCACGGCGCCGCCGAGGTCGAGGTTGTCGGTGACTTGAATGGCCATGGCCGGTGCCGCAAGGGCGCCAAGCACAGGGACCAGAGCGATGTAACGGAAGGTTGGTCGCATGGTTTTACTCTCGTTATTAGTTATTTTTTGGCAACAGCAGCCCCTTGCCGCAACGAACGCTGCGACGCGGGGTAAAGGGTTGACTCAGTGCGCTTGCGGGCGAATCAGCCGCAACGGCGGGCCGGCGGCGGGCAGCTCCGAGGCGCCGGGGGCGGCGGCCAGCAAGGTCTGGGTGTAGGTGTTCCGGGGGCGCAGCAGCACTTGCTCGGCAGTGCCGTACTCGACGACTTCGCCCTGGCGCATCACCGCGATGTAGTCGCTGATCTGCGCCGCCACCCGCAGGTCGTGGGTGATGAACAGGATGCTCAGGTTCAGGCGCTGCTGCAGTTCGGCCAGCAGTTCCAGCACCTGTTTCTGCACCGAGACATCCAGGGCCGACACGCTCTCATCGGCGATCAACACTTCCGGGCGCATCGCCAGGGCGCGGGCGATGCCGATGCGCTGGCGCTGGCCGCCGGAGAACTGCCGGGGCTTGCGCTTGAGGGCGTCGCGCTTGAGGCCCACCTGTTCCAGCAAATCACCGGCTTCAGCCCACGCATCCTTGGCCGACAACCCGCGCAATTGCGCAGCGCGGGCGATGATGTCGCCCACCCGGTGCCGAGGATTGAGCGAGCCATACGGGTCCTGGAAAATCATCTGGATGCGCCGACGATTCGCCGCCAGCGCCGAGCCGCGCAGGGCCAGGAAGTCGGTGTCACCGACCCATACGTGGCCGCTGTCGCTGTCCACCAGGCGGATCGCGGCTTTCACCAACGTGCTTTTGCCCGAACCGGACTCGCCGACAATCGCCAGGGTCTTGCCCCGTGGCAGTTGCAGCGAGACATTGCGCAAGGCCGCCACCGAGCTGCCGCCGACGGTGTAGGTCTTGGTCAGGTGCTCGATGCGCAATGCCAGCTCGCCGTCGGCGCTCGGCTTGTGCAGCTCCGGGTGCAGCGCCGGCACGGCCGCAATCAGCTTGCGGGTGTAGGCGTGGGCCGGGGCATTCAGCACCTGGTCGCGCTCGCCGATTTCCACCAGCCGGCCGCCTTCCATCACCGCGATACGGTCGGCAATCTGCGCCACCACGCCGAAGTCATGGGTGATAAACAGAATGCCGTGTTGCCCGCGGCCGCGCAGCTCGCGCACCAGCTTCAGCACCTGCGCCTGGGTGGTCACGTCCAGCGCCGTGGTGGGCTCGTCGGCGATCAGCAAATCCGGATTCATTGCCAAGGCCATGGCAATCACCACCCGCTGGCATTGGCCACCGGATAACTGGTGGGGAAAGCTGTTGGCGATGCGTGGCGGGTCCGGCAGTTGCGTCGACTCCAGCAGCGCCAGCATGCGCTCGCGGCGTTCAGCGCCAGGCATCTGCGGTGCGTGAATATCGAAGATCTCTTCCACTTGCTTGCCAATGCGAATCGCCGGGTTCAGCGCCGCCATGGGCTCCTGGAAAATCATCGCGATACCGTTGCCCCGCAGCTGGCGCAAACGCTCCTCGTCGAGGGTGCAAATGTCATCGCCGAGGAAGTCGATCACGCCTTCGGTATGCCGCAAACCCTTGGCGTAGTCGCCCATGATCGCCGCCGACAGCACGGACTTGCCGGAGCCGGACTCGCCGATCACGCAGAGGATTTCGCCCTTGCGCACTTCCAGGCTGATGCCTTGCACCGCGTGGCTGCGGTCGGCGCCGGCGGGCAATTCGATGGACAGGTTCTGCACCCGCAGTACTTGCGTGTGGTTCATGCTCAACTCCTTGCGCCTTTCTGGGCGTGTTCATCCAGGCCGTCCGCCAACAGGCTCAGGCCCAGCATCAGGGTGGAGATGGCGATGCACGGGAAGATCACCAGGTGCGGGAAGGCGATGGCCATGGCGCGGCCGTCATTGATCATGCCGCCCCAGTCCGGTGTGGGCGGCGGCAGCCCGAGGCCCAGGAAGCCGAGGGCGCCGATCATGATCGCGGTGTAGCCGATGCGCAGGCAGAAATCGACAATCAGCGGCCCGCCGCAGTTGGGCAGGATTTCCACCAGCATGATCCGCAGCGAGCCTTCGCCCTGGGTGATGGCGCTGAGCACGTAGTCTCGCGAGCGAATATCGATGGTCAGGGCGCGCATGATCCGGAAGATCGCCGGTGCGCTGGTGAAGGTCACCGCAATCAGGATATTCAGCGCCGAAGCACCGAGGGCGATGATGATCACGATGTACAACACCAGCACCGGGAACGACAGCACCGTGTCGGCCACATACGACAGCACGCTGTCGACCCAGCCGTTGAAGTAGCCGGCGCACAGGCCCATGGCGATGCCCACGGCAAACGCGGTGAGCGTGGCGAGGATCGACCAGAACAGCACGGTGCGGGTGCCCCAGATCAGCCGCGAGAGAATGTCGCGGCCAATCATGTCGGTGCCCAGCAGGAAGCTCTGGCCGTTGTCGCCGACGGTCATTGGCGTCAGTAAGGGCGTGAAGCTTTCCAGCGGATCATGGGGCGCGATCCACGGTGCGAACAGCGCGATCACCACCCAGCCGCCCACCAGCAGCAGGCCGAGCAATGCCAAGGGATGTTTGAACGAGTGCAGCAGGTTCATTGGGCACCTCCGCCGAGGCTGCGCAGGGTGATGCGCGGGTTGAGCCAGGTGTAGGCCAGGTCCGAGAAGATCTTGGTGATGCCCACCACCACGGCACTGACCATCGCGCAGGCTTCGATCAGGTACACGTCATGGTTCAGCGAGGCGGTGTACAGCAGCGAGCCGAAGCCCTTGTAGGCGAAGAACACCTCCACCACGATCACGTTCGACAGCAGCCACGGGATGTACAGCATGATCACCGTGACCGGCGCGATCAGCACATTGCGCAGGGCATGCCGCAGCACAATGCGTGAGGTCGACGCCCCCTTGAGCCGCGCCGTGCGGATGTACGGCGCCTGCATCACTTCCACCATCGAGGCCCGGGTGATGCGCGCCAGGTAACCGATGCCGAACAGGCACAGCACCATCAGTGGCAGCACCAATTGCACGACGCTGAAGCCCTCGCTCATGCTGCTCACACCGGGCAGCCAGTTAAGCCAGAACACAAAGATCGCGGAGACGAACACCGCGCTGGCGAAGTCGGGAATCGAGGTGGTGACGATCGACAGGAACGACACCAGGCGGTCTAGCGCCGAGCCCTGGCGAATCCCGGCCAGAATGCCGAGGGTCAACGCCACCGGCACCATCACCAGCAAGGCCAGGCCGGCCAGGGTCAGGGTTTGCGCAAGGTTCGGCAGCAGCAGCTTGATCACTGATTCGCGAAAGTACACAGAGGTGCCCCAGTCGCCGCTGACAAAGTCCTTGAGCCACACCAGGTAGCGCCACACAAAGGGTTGGTTATAGCCATGTTCCACCAGCCACGCGGCGCGCTGGTCGGCCGCGGAGTAGGGGCCGAGGACGTTGATCGCCACGTCTTCGATATTCAGTTCCAGGGCCAGGAACACGATCAATGACACCGACAGCAGGGTCGCCACCAGCGCCAATAACTTGCGCATCAGAAAATGAGCCATGGGTGCATGCTCCGACTGTTCAAGGGATGCCTGCCCGTGTGCGGGCAGGGAGGAGGGCGTGCGCTAAATCAAGCGCTCATCCACACACTGTCCATCGGGTAGAAGTCGGAAGGGTGCACCTGGAAGCCCTGGACCTTTTTGCTCACGGCGGTGAACTTGTCGCCCCAGAACGGCTGCACGATCACGCAGGCGTCCTGCAGGATGCGTTCGACATCTTCCATCGCCACGGCGCGCTGTTTCGGGTCGATGATGCCCATGGCCTTGTCCAGCGCGGCATCGAACGCCGGGTCGCTGTAATGGCTTTCGTTCCAGGCACCACCGCCACGGTAGGCCAGTTCCAGGGACATTACGCCCAGCGGGCGGTGGGCCCAGTAGGTCAGGCTGAAGGCGGCCTTGTCCCAGATCGGCCAGTACTGTGCAGCAGGGATCACTTTGAGGTTGATGCGGATCCCGGCTTCCAGGCAGTTCTGTTGCAGGATCTGCGCGCAGTCCTGTTCATAGCGGCCCTGGGTGTTGCCGACGATCAGGTCAATGTCGATGCCGTTGGGGAAGCCGGCTTCGGCCAGCAGCTTCTTGGCCGCCGCCACGTCGCGGTTGCGCTTGGGCAGCGGGAAATATTCGGGGTGGGAAGGCGCCACATGATGGTCTTCGCCGAGGGTGCCCATGCCGCGATAGGCGATCTTCAGCATCTGCGCGTTATCGGCGCACAGCACCACCGCCTTGCGGATGCGCAGGTCGGTGAACGGCTTCTGGTCGCAGGCCATGCGCATCACCACGGTTTGCGCCGACTTGCAGGTCAGCAACTGGGCCCCGGGCAAGCGCTTGGCCAGGTCCAGTTCAGCCACCGTCACGCGGTACAGCACGTCGACTTGCCCGGCTTGCAGGGCGGCGAGGTGGGTGGACACGTCGGTGCCCATGTCGATGTAGCGCAACTCGTCAAGGTTGGCCGGTTTGCCCCAGTAATCGGCGCGCTTGGCGAAGGTCGCCTGCTTGTTCACGGCGAATGAAACCAGCTTGAACGGCCCGGTGCCCAGCGGGTTTTTCGCCCAGTCGTCACCGGCCTTGAAGCTGCGGTGCACGATGGCGCAGGTGAAGGCGTTGAGCATCTCCGGGATCGCCAGGATCGGCCGCTTGAGCACCAGGCGGAACTGGAACTCGCTGACTTTTTCGAAGGCCTTGATGTCCTGGAACGCGGTGCGGTTCACCGACTTGGAATCGGCGGCGATCCAGCGTTCGATATTGTGCTGCACGTCGTCGACGTTGAAGGTGTCGCCGTTGCTCCACTTCACGTTCTGGCGCAGGTTGAAGGTCCAGGTAGCGAGGTCTTCCGACGGGCTCCAGCTCTCGGCGAGGTAAGGGTGGGTGATGTTGTCGGCGTCGACCCAGGTCAGGTATTCCACCGAGTTGCGCAGCAGGTTCGAGGCTTCGATCCAGGTGATCAGCATCGGGTCCTGGATTTCCTGGATCGCGCAGGCAAACCGCAGGCTGCCGCCCTGGCGTGGCTCGGCGGCCTGGGCGTGATTGCCCAGCAGTGCGGAACCGAGAAAGGTGCTGGCACTGGCGACGGTGATGCCCAGCAGCGCGGCCGTGCGCAGGAATTGGCGGCGGTTGATTTCGCCGCTTTGCACTTGGGCACACAGATCATTTACGGCTGGATGCGGCGCGGCGCCGTCCAGGGTAGTCAATTCTTTCATAAGCCTCTCCGGTACTTGCGAATATGCGTTTTTTTGTTGAACCGCAAGGGTCAATGGCAAGCGCCGCGAAGGCGTGACCGTGACCGCTGTGAAGCCGGCAGAAGAACAAGGCGCAACGAAGTCGGGAGGGTGGCAATGGGACAGGACATAGGGCAGCTCTCATGTTGTTTTTATTAGAGATGCCCGCAGTTTTGTCATTTGCGCAAAGATCGACAAACGACAAATTCTGCGTTGGAACGTTCTATAAACGCATGTTACATGTCGCTCCCCACCGACCGATCGTTCCCACGCTCTGCGTGGGAATGCCGCTCCGGACGTTCCGCGTCCCCTCTGCGAAACGGTGACGCAGAGCGTCACGGGATGCATTCCCACGCAGAGCGTGGGAACGATCAGTACCTCAACAAGCGCGGGTCGAACGGGTAGTCGGAGAGCAACTCGATGCCGTGTTCGTGGATGTAGATCTGCTCTTCGAGCTTGACCCCTTCGCCGCCGTCGTCGTGGCCGATATAGCTTTCCACGCAGATGGTCATGCCGGCTTCGAACACGCCGTCGTAGCCCAAAGCATCAATATCTTCGCGATGCACCACGTAGGGGTATTCACCGGTCATGCCAACCCCGTGCACCAGGGCGAAGTAACGGTTGTTTTTGTAATGCTCGGGAATCTTCCAGGCCAGTTCCGCGTACTCCTTGAAACTGCGCCCGGCCTTGAGCATTTCCATGTTGGTCTGCACTTGCTCGTAGGCCAGTTTGTACAGCTCCTGCTGCTTGGCGGTGGCGGCTTGTTCCCCGCACAGGAAGGTCCGCGAGAAGTCGGCGTAGTAGCCGAAACGCCCGACCACGTCAGTGTCCAGCGCTACCAGGTCGCCGGCTTCGATGGGCCGGGTGCTGCACTCCTGGAACCACGGGTTGGTGCGTGGGCCGGAGGACAGCAGGCGGGTCTCGACGTAATCACCGTCGGTGGCGATCACGTGCTGGTGCAGGTGCGACCACAGCTCGTTCTCGCTGATGCCGGGGGTGAGTTTGCTTTCCATCAGGCGCACCCCGGCCTCGGTAGCGCGCAGGCTGGCGCGGATCATCTTGAGTTCGTTCGGCACCTTGATGCAGCGCGCACGTTCCAGCGGTTCCTGGGCATCAAATATCTGATAGCCGAGCTTTTGCAGTTCGAAGGCCGCAGCGGAGGTGGCGCTTTCAATGGCGATGCGTTTGCCGCCGCCGCATTTGCGCACCAGCTCATCGATTTCCGCGGCCCAGTCGGCGGTGACATTGCCCAGGAAACTTTCGCAGAAGTAATAGGAGATGGCTTTGGCCGGGCGCACTTCATCGACGGTGTTGAGGGTTTCGGCCAGGTGCAGGCAGCCGCCGAACTCGAACACCACCACCGGGCCTTCTGCCGGGATAAACGCATAGCGGGCCGGGTTGCGCGCCGAGTACACCTGCATGTTGCGTGAGCCGGTGGCGTAGCGCATGTGGGTAGGGTCGAACAGTACGCAGGCGGCGTAGTCGCGTTTTTTCAGTTCGTTGCGCACCCGTTGCAGACGGTCCAGCTGGATCTGCTGGGTCTCGTCATGGGTAGGTTCGCAGTCAGCGGGGTTGCGGTTGGGGCCGGACAGACTCATGGGGTGTTCCTCGCAGGGCAAATACGGTTTCAAGGTTTCTTAGGTGTGAATCAGTCAAGCAACTGGTCGCTGCGGACCAGGTTGCGTTCGGCTTGCAGATGGGCTTCGGACAGGCGTCCGTAAAGCTGCTTGGTGCGCTGGGCACGGCCGATGATTCCGGGCTTTTCGGAGTAGGCGAAGATCGCCGTGTTGCGCTCGGTGGCGCCTTCCACGCGGGTCACCCGGTGCACCGAAAAACGCCCTTTGAATATCTGCAAATCGCCGGGATTCAGCTCCAGTTCCTGCACCCGCGAACGGTCCTCGCCACGCACCACCTTGCCGACGGCGCCGAGGTTCTCCTGGGTGCGCGAGCGAATCATCGGCGCGTACTCGAACAGGCCGCCGGCCTCGGGCTTCTGGGTCATCATGCTGACGATGAATTCGTTGGTATCGAAGTGCCAGGGCTGCTCGGTGCCGTCCGGCATCACGTTGATCACCAGCCCGGCGAACGGGTCGGCGTACTCGAAGATTTCCGGCTCATTCAGGCAGGCACCGATAAAGCGTTTCATCATCGGCGACACGTACAGCCGGTGGATGATCGCGTCCGGGGCGATCATGTCGCGGGTCACAAAGCCGCTGGTGCGCTCCATGAACGTGCGGCGCGGGTCATCGTGGGGCAGGGAGGTATCGTCCTCGGTGAAGTAGGCGTTGACCTTGCGCACCGAATAAAACGTCTTGCCCGACAGCGCCAAACCTTCCAGGCGCGCCTGCTCAAGCGCTGCGGGGCGCAGGAAGTTCTTCAGCAGGCAGCAGCCGTCTTCGGCCAGTTCGGCCCGGGCGTGTTCGATCAGGGCCTGTAATTGAACATGGCCCGAATCATGTATGGGATACAGCTCGGTATTAATAATGTCGCTGATATCGCCCACTTCAGCGTCAGCAAGTTGAAGGCTCATGCAAGACTCCCGGAACTATCAGTTGGTGTTTTTTGGCTGACCCGATAGTTGCTGAACGAGGTGCAAAGTGGAAATTACAAGTTGTGATCGAATCCATCGGCGAGGGCGATAGTTATGTCGGGCGAACTGGATGGCACCCTGCTTAAAGTGTTTGTGGCAATTATCGAGTGCCAGGGGTTTTCGGCGGCCGCCGAGCGCCTGCACAAGACCCAATCCACCGTCAGCCAGAGCCTGCAACGCCTGGAAGACATCGTCGGCACGCCACTGATCCGCCGTACCAGCCGCTCGGTGGGCCTGACCCCCGGTGGCGAAACCTTTTTGATCTACGCCCGGCAGATCCTCAAGCTGCACAGCGAGGCCGTCAGCGCCGCGCAATTGCCCAATCAACAGGTGTGTATCCACCTCGGCATGCCCGAGGACTACGCCGAGTATTGCCTGGGCGGGATGCTCAAGGACTTCCAGGCGCAGTTCTCCCAGGTACGGCCCGATGTGTGCTGCGAGATGTCGACGGCCCTGGTGGGGCGCCTGCAACGGGGCGAGCTGGACCTGGTGCTGGGGGTGGAACACGCAGGTTTGCAGAGCGGGGAATACCTGTGCGACGAGCCGTTGGTGTGGGTCGCGGCGCCCAGCTGGAGTTGCGTGGGGCGTCAGTCGGTGCCGTTGGCGGTGTACGCCGAGGGCTGCGCGTTCCGTGCGAACGCCGTGCAGGCGCTGGCCCAGTCCGGGCGTTCGTGGCAGGTGGTTTACACCAGCCAAAGCCCGCGCGGCATTGCGATTGCGATCGAGCAGGGCTTGTCGGTGGGCGTGATGGCGCGGCGCCTGGTGCCACCCGACTGGCAGATTCTGGACGAGCGCCAGGGCTTCCCGCCGATTGCCCCGGCGCGCCTGATGTTCTGGCGTTCAGCCGGTTGCCAGGTGCCGGAAGTGGATGCCCTGGTGGAGATTCTGCGCCGGCAACTGGGCCACTCAGGGCATCTGGGCGGCCAGCGCTTCGCGGGTGTGTCGCTGGGCCATGCGCTTGAGCAATAACAGGCTGGCCAACACCCAGGCCGCGATCCAGCCGTGCACCACCGCAAATTCGCCAGTGACTTGCAGCAGCCAGCCGCACAAGGCATTGCCGGTGGCACTCGCCAGGCCGTAGCTGACCATGCTCAGGCCCACCACTTGCAGGCTGTGCACCGGGCTGAGCCGGGCCCCGACGTAGGCGGCCATCAAGCCCCAACACGGGAAATAGAACAGCGCGAACAGCCCGGCCGCCAGCCAGCTCAGTACCAGGCTCGGGTGCCCGAGCAAGCCGAGCATGCTCAGACCAAACGCGCCGATACTCAGGGCCATCACCCGCAACGCCCCCCAACGATCTGCCAGCGTGCCCAGCAGCAAGCCGCCGATCACACCGCCGATCCCGATCAGCGTCCACATCGAGCCGGTGACGGAAGCGCTGGCTTGTAGCTGCTCGCTGACGAACGCCGACAGGAAATTCAGAAACGGCCCGCTGATGGCGCCGATAAACGCGCTGAGCAAGACGATCTGCATTGCCACCGGTTGTGCCATGCACAACTTCAGCCATTGGCGCAGCACTTGGTTCAGCGCCGGCGCCATGGTCTCGCGTGGTGCCGGTTGTTTGATCGGGGCCAGTGCCCACAGGGTCAACAGCGTGACAACCAGCGTCAACCCGGCGCAGATCAGCCAGAACTGGCGCAACGACAACCCCTGCAACAGCGCGATCAACAGCCCGTTCAAGCACAGCGCAAAGGCTGAGCCCGAGGACGCCAGCCCGAGCACCCGGCTGCGATGTGTAGTCGGGATCACCTCTTGAGCGAGGGCCGAAATCGCGTTCCAGTTCGACACCGCGCACGCCGACACCAGTGCCAGGCACAGGGCAAACGGCAGCACCCACGGCGTGGCGACGGCCAGGGCCAGCAGGGCGGGGCTGAGGACGATGGTCAGGCGCACCATATTGCGCGGGCTGATCCACGCCGCCGCCAGGCCGCTGGCAATCGAGGCGCCCATGTAGAACAGCTGCAACAGCGCGGCAATCAACGCGGCCTGGCTGTAACTGAGCTCAAAGGCCAGGCGGATCTGCGGCAACAGCGCCGAATACAGGAACACACTGAAACCGTGGGTGGTGGCGTTGCAGGCGGTAAACACCAGTGCCAGCAAGCCAATACTTCGCCGGGATGAAACGGGTGCGTTGGACATGGCGATGACTCGATAAGTTAATCGCGAAAGAGAGGGGCGAAGTTACAGGAAGTACATCGGCAGACTAGCGTTTATAGCCTGGCGACGACCAATGCTTAATTGTCTTAGTGTGCATGCGTTATACGCAGGTTATTTATTCGTGAGCGACGGTCTGTAGCGATAAACGACACTTTCAGCGTTTGCGACGATTAATTGTTTGTCAGGCTGGAGTGCTACCGCTGACCCAATACAAAAAGGTATGTTGTGCAGGTTATTTCCCCTGTGCTCCCGAGTGTCGTCCATGAAACGCAAAATGCCCGGTCTCAACGCCCTCAAAGCTTTCGAAGTCGCCGGCAGTACCGGCAGTTTTACCCGGGCCGCCGAGCTGTTGAACGTCACGCAGAGTGCGGTCAGCCGCCAGGTGCGCCAGCTTGAAGAACAGTTGGGCGAGGCCCTGCTGGAGCGTCGTCACCATCACCTGGAATTGACCAGTGCCGGGCGGGTATTGCTGCGGGCGTTGCATCAGTCGTTCGACAAGATCGAGCTGACGGTGCGCAGTATCCAGCAGAAGTCCCATGCCAATCGACTGCACATCAATGCGCCGCCGACGTTTACCAATCGTTGGTTGATGCCGCGGTTGGGGCGCTTGCGCGAGCAGCATCCGGAGTTGGAGCTGAGCATTACCACGCGGTTGCAGGACAGCCTGGCGGAGACCAGTACGCTGGATTGTGCGATTCGGTTTGGCGATGGGGAATGGGATGGGTTGGACAGCTCGCTGTTGATTCAGGAGCGGCATATCGCGGTGTGTGCGCCGTCGTTGTATGCCCGGGAGTGGAGTGACGGGATTGATCTGAATCGCATGACGTTGCTGCATGTGCTGGCGCGGGAGGATCAGCGGTATCTGACGTGGAAGCATTGGCTGGATGCGGCGCGGATCAGTGGGGTTGATATCGAGGGGGGGTATGAGTTTGACCTGCTGGATTTGGCGATTCGGGCGGCGATCGATGGGTTGGGGATTACCATTGCGGATTGGCATATGGTCGCTTCGGAGTTGGCCAGTGGGCAGTTGACGCAGGTGTTGAACGTGCATGTGGAGGGGCATCAGTCGTATTGGCTGGTGACCCGGCCGGAGCAGACGGATACGCCGCAGTTGCAGGTGTTTGCGCAGTGGCTGCAGGAGGAGATTTGGTTGGCTCAGCGGCAGTTGGAGCCTTCTTTGGCGGCTGTTTGATTCGGTGTACATATCCGTTATTTAGGTAACGGCGACCTATGGTTCCGCTCTTACAGCGGGTCACTTTTGGCAAACGCCCCAAAAGTAACCAAAAGGTCTTTGCCCCACCACTCGGTGCCTCGCCCAGGCTCGGCATGCCCGCACTCCGGCCCGGTTCCGCGGGCCGCCGCGACGGGCC
>NZ_JACAQC010000060.1:0-140754 GCF_013385345.1 Pseudomonas sp. I8001 | reverse complement strand
TTCGAAGGTCAGCTTTTGGCCGGTTAGCGATTCACTCATTGGGCAAGTGAACAGTTAGCGCTGCTCTTTAGTGCATCCTATCGCCAGCAATGCCTTGCGTAGTTCCTCGGTATCGATCCAGCGGACGCTGAGTTCATGGCGCTGGCGTCCCGGTTCGCCACCTACGTACGCTGCGTATCGAGGCTGCGAAGTTCCTGAAGCGCATCGGCCAGTGTCCGCCCACCTAACAAACGCGACACCGACTCATCGACTTCGTCAGCCAAATTCCCAAAGAACCGTTCAACATTACAACTGACGAGACAGCGGTGAGGGATATCGCTGCGCCCGACCCACAGCTTCTTGCCCCCCATCGACACCTTGTAGATATCGCGGAGCGTGATCGCAGTGGCGTCAACACCAAGGCTCACCCCCCCGTCTCGCCCCATAGTCGAGTGAACAAGGCCCGCCTGAATCAAGGGCACCAACAATCGTCTGACAAAGGTCGGATTGGAATCGACCCCCACAGCCAATTGAGCAGAACTCAAGCGTTCGACGCCTTCGGCCTGAGCCAGCGCCAGGCTGAGCATCATCTGCAAGGCCGTTGGGAAACGGACATCGATCATTTACGACTCCTGATCATTTTAATATGCATCCATTATTGTTGCATATATGTCGCGATGGATGTATTTCTATGGGCACACATTATCCCCAAGGAGAACTCCGATGTCCGAAGAGCGTGAAATTCAGCAGGTCATGGCGCGCTACGTCAGGGCGGCTGATTACCGAGACGGCGCGTCCATGAGCAACCTCTTCCTACCCGATGCCAAGGTCGAGGTTTTCTACAACAATGCAGGTACGCCTGAGCTTTTTGGCGAGTTGGCCGGATCGCAGGCCATTGGCGCAGCTGTTACCACGATGATGAAGCCCCACCCACCACGGGGTTGGAGCCACCACACCACCCATGACCCGCTCATCGAAGTGAATGGCAACACCGGAACGCTGGACGTTCATTTTGTAGTGTTCAACGTCGTCGGCGCAGAAAAGCCCGAAGATGGTTGGCCGCAAGGGGCGTTTGGCGCGCAAGGCACTATCACCCCGATCGAGAGTGGCTACTACCGGCCGATCCTGCAGAAAGTCGATGGGCGTTGGATGATCGCGCACATGCGCATTTATCACGACATCCCGTATGCCTTCTAGGAGAAGTACTGTGAAGGGTGTTTTTTATAGTGGCTTCGGAGGATCGGAAGTCCTCCAATACGGTGATTTGCCAGAACCGAAGCTGTCGCAGAACTCAGTGATCGTGCGAATGAAAGCCGCGACCGTCAACCCGGCCGATATCGCATTACAGGCCGGTTTTGGCGAGAGCTTCATGGAGACCTGGTTTCCGGTAGTACCTGGATGGGACCTTGCCGGCATCGTCGAGCGTGTGGGGGCCGGGGTAGTCGAGTTCCAACCAGGTGATGAAGTCATCGCCTATACGCATCAACACATCTTGCATAACGGCACCTACGCCGAGCTGGTGAGCGTGCCTGTGGAACGCTTATGGCGAAAGCCGAAGAACGTGTCATGGGCCGAAGCGGCCGGACTGCCACTTGCCGGTCTGACGGCCTATCGTGCGGTGATTGAAACGTTGCGCGTGTCTGAAGCAGATACCGTTCTGGTGCTCGGTGCATCAGGAGGCGTAGGCTCGCTGGCGACCCAACTCGCGGTGCTCTCAGGCGCTACCGTCATTGGCAGCGCTTCTGCCCAACACCACACCTATGTGAGGTCGCTCGAAGCAGAACCCATGCTGTCGAATGATGTCGCCGAACTCAGAAGGCACACATCCACCGACGTGACGGCCATCGTGGATTGCGCCGGCCACGGCAGGTTGGCTAAGGCTATGGCTGCTGACCCAAATGCAAGAGTCTGCTCAATAGCGGATAGCGGCCCCGGGATAACTACAGTTTTCGCCCGACACGATACTGAGATTCTCGCACGGCTTGTCGACCTGGTTGACGCCGGAGCTCTACGAGTGACCGTTGCGGCTTCGTTTGCCTTGGCAGACGCCGCACTTGCACAGGACGTGCTGAAGGCAAGGACCTGCGGACCAGGAAGATTAGTCCTCGTTCCAGGTTTTACCTGACAGCATCGGGTGGACTCATGGAGGGTCACTGCTCACACATCCTCCTCGAAGATGGCTACCGCCCTCACAAAACCAACCAAGGCGTATTTGATCTTGTAGGGGAAACACGAGACCTCAAAGCCGTGCGCAGGCAACGCTTCCAGATTAGAGAGTTTCTCCATCTGTCCGTAGCCAATCTCCCGTCCAGCCTGTGCCCTTCCCATATCAGGGAACTGTCCCCACAGGACCAGTAGCCGCAAGCGGAAAAATACTCAACCCAGCAGATTTTTTCGATAGAACTCGTTGAGCCTCACTATCGCTGGCGTTACGTACTGCTCTTTGTCGTAGAGATCGACGTGACTCGCACCTTCTACCCAAAGTAACTCCTTCGGCTCTCCTGCCCTGGGGAAAGCCTCTTCCATCATCCACTTGGTGGCGGCTTCCGTTCCTACAATGGCTAGCAAGGGACGTGGTGCAACCCTGTCGATGAAGCGGAAACCCTCAAATAGCGCCATCTTGTCGACGCTGACCCAAGGCATCTGTTTAGTAGATCGCGGATGATAAGCACGAGGAGTGCAGTAGTACTCCCATCCTTCGTATACGTACTGACCGAGCGTGCGGGCCGCCGCTTCATCAGACGGAAAAATCGGGAAGGTTTGTGTCCCCTCGCTGCGCTCTTGGGCAGTACGTGCCTTCGCAGCACTATCCAGCATCATCTTGAGAACCTCAGGAGGCTGCTTCCCGTCATAACCCACCCGGAAGAATTCGCCAATACTGACGCCACTAACCATAGCGACAGCTTTAACTCTATGGTCGGTCGCGGTGGCCGGAATCACATACCCGCCAGCGGCGCAAATACCCAGCAGGCCAATTCGCTCTGAATCAACGTCATCACGAACGCTCATGAATGAAACTGCAGACTTAATATCCTCAATGCGATGTGCCGGATCTTCCAAACCACGCGGCTCACCCGCACTTTCACCGCTGTAAGCTGCGTCGAACGCGAGCGTAATAAAACCCTGCTCTGCGAGGTGACGGGCATATAAGGCAGCGGTTTGTTCTTTGACGCCGCTGGCAGGATGCACCACTACAACTGCCGCTTGTGGCCCGCTCGCCAAGCCATCTGAGCTGTAAAGATTGCCCACGAGGTTGAGCCCAGCACTTTCGAAAGTAACGATTTTTTGCTTCATGTTGAAACTCCTTACCGGCTTAATTGCTGGGGTGAACGTGCTGCCTAACGCCTGGCGACTGGCATTGACGCAATTGAACAATGCCAGGCAATTTCAGAGGTAGCCTGAAGCTGCCATTCATCTGCACAATCCTTCCAAATGTGATTTCATCGGGTACGCATCGTTTGCCGGCGAGGTAGAGTTTCGTCATGAAAAAGAACACAAGTTTGCTGGACGAGTTGAAGCAACTCATCCTTCGCCATGCCGCATCGCACGCTGCTCGACCCGCGCTGCCAAACGTCGTGTTATCGAGCTATTCCGCGCCGACGCAGCCAGTCCGCCACATCGCCGAGCCCGCCCTGGCCCTCGTGGTACAGGGCGCTAAACAGGTCGCCCTAGGCGAGCAGGTATTTCGATATGCCACAGGGCAGTATCTGATTTACCTGGTCGATTTACCGCTTAGCTCCAATGTGATACAGGCAAGCGAAGAGGAACCACTGCTGGGCCTTGGATTAGTCCTGAGGCCCGAAGCAATAGCTTCGTTGTTGCTAGAAAGCAGCGCGCCACAAAAAATGAAAGGTGAGCAGTCCAGTATTGCTGTAAGTGAATTAAGTGATGATTTACTTGATCCCGTTGTCCGGCTCATAAGGCTTTTAGATAAACCAAACGACATTCCAATTTTAGCGCATTCAATTGAACGCGAAATTCTGTGGCGCCTCATTAACGGGGAACAAGGTGCAATGGTCCGGCAGCTTGGTCTTGCTGACAGCCGAACGATGCAGATCGCACGAGCGATTAAATGGATCAGAGACCACTACGCACAGACCATCCGAATAGAGAAGTTGGCAGACGTAGCAGGTATGAGTACTACGTCGTTTTATCGGCATTTCCTAGCGGCGACATCATTAAGTCCTATCCAATTCCAAAAGCATGTTCGACTCCAAATGGCTCGATCACTGTTGGCCTCTTCCTTGAGAGGGATAGCGGATATAGGTCTTGCGGTCGGCTACGAGAGTCCTTCTCAGTTCAGTCGTGAATACCACCGTTTGTTCGGACGACCTCCACGTGAGGATGGGAAAATACTCAGAAAAATTGAGAGTGACTAACATCCAGCAATCCTCCGTAGCATTGGTACACGCACCTTGGCCAAAGAGCTGTAAGCTAATGGACATCGTGTCGGGCGGTACATGGCCCGCAGCTTGATGCGCGAAGCTGGTATCGCCAGTCGTCAGCGCCGGCGCCGGCGCCATAAGTACAAATCGCCCGGCGTTGAGGCGTTGGTGGCGCCGCACGTCCTCAAGCGCAAGTTTGATGTCACGGCGGCCAATCAAGTGTGGTGCGGGGACGTGACGTATATCAAGGTCGGTAAGCGGTGGCTGTATTTCGCGGCGGTTCTGGATTTGTACGCCCGCCGGATCGTGGGCTGACGACCGGCTGCAAAGGATCGGTTAGCGCCCGATCCTTTGCCTATGGGGTCCATGCTTGTCTCTCCACACATACGGAGGACACATCATGCCTAGTACAGCCTTCCAATCGAAAAATCCTTGGAACAAAGGAAAGTTGATAGGGCAGAAAGCTCCGCTCCGTCTCAGAGACATCTGGGAAATCCGGGTCAGGCTCCAGATAACGGGCAAAAGCAGAGACGAGGCGCTCTTCGATCTGGCCATCGACAGCAAACTACGTGCGTGCGATCTGACCAAGCTGCGGGTTAGCGACATCTCCCACGGCCAGCACGTCGCGCCTCGCGTAATTGTCATGCAGCAAAAGACTAAACGGCCGGTTCAGTTCGAGATAATAGAACAGACTCGAAAGGCGCTGGAATCCTGGATGCGGATCGCACATCTCAAAGGCGACGATTTTTTGTTTCCCGGTCGCATTCGAGATTCCGAGCACCTGTCTACGCGGCAATACGCCCGTATCGTCAAGGCGTGGGTGGCTTCAATAGGTCTCGATCCAGTTTTATACGGTACACATACGTTGCGCCGAACCAAAGCGACGCTGATCTACAGAAGAACCAAAAATTTGAGAGCGGTGCAGCTGCTCCTCGGCCATACCAAGCTGGAAAGCACGATACGCTACCTAGGTATTGAGGTAGACGATGCTCTGGAGATTTCTGAGCAGACCGAGGTATGAACCCTTGGCGGCGGGAGGGATACCGTCGCTATCCGACCCAACGCAGCCATCCGCTCCTGACTATTGGGTTAATGCACCCACGTCATTCACCAGTGTGCGCCAGCCATCCTTTGCCTCCTGCTCCGAGGTAAAGACTTGCACTTTGGGATGCCAGAACGCCCCCTCGATTACGATGCATTCCAAGGTAGAGTCCTGAAACGTAAAGACATAGTGGATAGCATCTTTCATGAACCGCTGTTTGTCGTGTCGAGGATGAATGGCGTTCCTTTGCTCAAGCTCTGCTAACCAAGGCGAATTATCTATTCGATGAATTTGGTAATGCTTTAGGCCAAGTCCAATGAGCGGATGGCCGCCCAAAGCTTCGTCGTTTGGCGAACCGAATTGGATTTTCTTTACTAGCGGAAAATGAACCACAGCTATTTCTTCTCCGGTGGTGTAATACCGTAAACATAGTTGCGTGTCCGTGGCGAACACCACTGGTTCAGGCGACGTACTTGGCTGTGGCCAGGAGTCGAGCAGCACTACGGTCGCTAATGACATGCGGGAACCTGATGAATGAATGGGTTATAAACAGAGTGCGAGAGCGACTCGTTGTCGTCAAACCTTTCTGATCGCGACCGACTGCTTCTGGCCGAAACCACCCCTTTAATTCCCATACCGGTCTACCATGCCACCCCCGGCAGTGGTTCCACGCGCTACCGACCTCAATCTCAAGGTATCGCCCATGACCTCGTTCACCCGCACCACCCCATCCCGCATCTCATCCGAGGCATCCCAATGAGCATCGACCAAATCAGCCTCCCAAAAGGCGTAGGCCCTCAGGCCATCAAGCTCCTCGACGCCATCACCGGTGCTGACACCAAAGAAGACCTGAACCGCGCAGGCGGCAAAGCCGAAGGTTTTGTATTGGGTCTGGAAAGCGCCAAGGCCATCAAAAGCCAAATCGCCGAGTCGTTGTATGTGGCATACGACGACGCGGCGAGTAATCGGTTGGGTGAGTTGAAGGGCTAGTCCCGCAGGACCGCGTTGGGCTCTACGCCCGAGGTGTTTCGCGGTCCATCAGTTTGCCGATCAGCAGCACACTCAATTCGCTCAGCTGGTGTATGGCCAATGCCACGTCGCGGTCTTTGCCGGTCAGTTCGTCGGACAGGTCGAGCAGCAGGGCGCTGACGGAGGAAACGGTTTCGTAGCTGTTGGCGATCAGGATTTCGCTGCTGACGCCGGAGGTGACGCTGAAGAGGGCGGTTGTCTCTGGGACTGTCTCGGCATCAGTGCCGGGATTGAGGTAGTGATCAATGGCGCGCTGGGCAGCCTGGTGGAGTTTTTGATCAGGCGTGTTAGGAGGATTCGGCGTTACTTTGAACATGGTGCAATTCCTGAATGGGGCCGACACCCTTTCGCTACTACACAATAGGGTGGCAGCTGTACGCAGGTTAGTAGACCGGGGAATTACACAAAGCCGGCGCACCCGAAGGCGCCCTACGCACAGCCACCATCAAGCACAGACAAGAACGTCTGATAGATGCAGCTCATGCACTATGTGTAATTGACCCTAGGGCTACTAAACCCGATCACTGAGTTTTCAGCGACCGAGCAACCTTAGAGATGGCCACCCAGGTGCACAAGCCGGCGGATTCTGACGTAAGCGTAGGCAATGGAGCAAGGTGGTGTTGTCTTTCAAAATGACGGATTTACCCCGTTGCCCCGCGTTAGCGTTGACGTTTTTCGCGAGCAAGCTTGCTCCTACAGGGCCGTGTGAACTTTTACCGGTGTGTAGGGCGTCCAAGCTGTAACGAACCCTGAGCCAAGGACACGCGATGATCACCTTCCTTATTTTTCTTCTGGCCTGCGGTGCTGCTGCGAGCACCGGCATCATCTTCAAGCCGGGCGACTGGTACGCCACCCTGGTCAAACCCAGCTTCACCCCTCCCAACTGGCTGTTCCCGGTCGCCTGGACCATCATCTACCTGCTGCTGGCTTGGGCCGGCTACCGGCTGACCCTGATTCCCGGCAGCGAAATCGTGCTGGCTCTATGGGCCGCACAGATCGCACTCAACACCCTGTGGACGCCCGTGTTCTTCGGCGCCCACCGGATTTTCGCCGGGATGGTGATCATCACGCTGCTGTGGCTGGTAGTGGCCGCCATGGTGCTGCTGACGGTGCGCCTGGATTTGATCACCGGGCTGATCCTGTTCCCGTACCTGGTGTGGCTCAGCGTTGCGGCTGCGTTGAATTTCTCCATCCTGCGCAATAACCGCTGAGCCTGGCGACGTGGGGAGAGGGCGGAAACATCATTGCCATGATGCCCGCGCACACTGGCCAAGGTGAACATCTCTTTTAGAGATAGAGGGAATATCGAATTGGGAACTCACACGCTGTGGCCTGCTGAAGAACATGAACTGGCGCAAATGCAGCGCTTTAACCAGAAGCTCGCCTGGATGCCGCGTTTTCGCATCCGCAACCGCGTGACGCCCCGGGTGATCCAGGCGCTGTTGCGCTCCAGCCAGATGGTGGCCGGCAACAAGTTGCTCAAGCATGGCCTGCACGCTGAAAGCCGGCGGGTGGGCTCGGTGCCGGTGCGCATCATTCGGCCGAAGGGCAAGGCCAAAGGCGTGGTGCTGGATATCCATGGCGGCGGCTGGGTGATCGGCAATGCGCAGATGAATGACGACCTCAACGTGGCCATGGTGAATGCGTGCGAGGTGGCGGTGGTGTCGGTGGATTATCGGCTGGCGGTGAATACGCCGGTCGAAGGGATTCTGGAAGACTGCCTGGCCACGGCGCGCTGGTTGCTCGGGGACTGTGAGGAGTTCGCCGGCCTGCCGGTGATCGTTGTCGGCGAGTCTGCCGGTGGGCATCTGGCGGCGGCCACGTTGTTGGCGCTGAAGCAATCGCCCGAATTGCTGGCGCGGGTGAGTGGGGCGGTGCTGTATTACGGCGTCTACGATTTGACCGGTACACCGAGCGTACGTACGGCAGGACGCGAAACGCTGCTGCTGGACGGGCCGGGCATGGTGGAGGCGCTGCGTTTGCTGACGCCGGGCCTGAGTGACGAGCAGCGTCGGCAGCCGCCGTTGTCACCGTTGTATGGCGACCTTGCCGGGCTGCCGCCGGCACTGATGTTTGTGGGGGAGCTGGACCCGTTGCTGGACGACACGCTGCAGATGGCCGAGCGATGGGCGGGGTCCGAGGTGTTTTTGTTACCGCAGGCGGCTCATGGGTTTATTCATTTTCCGACGGCGATGTCGGGCCGCGTGCTGGCTTACAGCCGCGATTGGATCACGGGTCGTTTACGCTCGGTTGGTTGATATTGGATTTTTACAACAAGGCCACATGGAAAGATGAAAATAAGAAAGTCGTTCATCGCGTCGCTGGGGATTTTATCGCTGGTTCAAACATCACTGTCCTTTGCGGACAACGCTAACGGGAAAAACATTTATCTGCAGCGCTGCGCCATGTGCCACGGCGCGGATATCAAAGGCACGGGACCCTTGGCGAATAAAAGCAATCCGCCTACGCCTGACCTGACAACGGCTACTTTCAAAAAACGCTTGAGTGATTATCCGGGCGTTATCGTGTCGTCCGTCATTCTTCGTCCAAATGGCGACCTGATTCCCAGAACGTTGCGGGAGAACGGTGTGAGGTTGTCACCGTTCACCTGGAAAGTTCAGGACTTCCGCGACTTGAATCAGTACATGAGTGGAGTGATTTCAAAAAGCCGATGATGCTGCTCGTTCCCACGCTCTGCGTGGGAATGCATCCCGTGACGCTCCGCGTCACCAACAGCGGGACGCAGAGCGTCCCCGGCGGCATTCCCACGCGGAGCGTGGGAACGATCAGTCAGCAACCGCTCAACGCTACCTGCGGACGCTCACCTGCAAAGAAGAACGGCCGCAACCGCACGCCCACGCTATTGCCGATAAACGCCGCCACCAACCACACCCAGCCATGCAGGCTGCCCGAGGCAATCCCGCTGAAGTACGCGCCGATGTTGCAGCCGTACGCCAGTCGCGAGCCATAACCCAGCAGCAACCCACCGATCACCGCGGCGAACAGCGAGCGTGCCGGAATCTTCAGGCTTGGAGCGAAACGCCCGGCCAATCCCGCAGCCAACAGCGCACCGAGGATGATGCCGACGTCCATCACGCTGGTGACGTCTTCCCACACCGGCGCCGCCAGGGCCTTGGCATTGCCCGGCATTTGCCAGAACGCCCAGCTGCCTACGTCTACGCCCAACCCGCCGGCAACCTTGGCGCCCCACAGCGCGAACGCCGAAGTGATACCCCATGGCCGCCCGGCCAGTGCCAGGGTGGCGTAGTTGAGCAGGGCCAGGCCAATTGCGCCCCACACCAATGGCCATGGCCCGCGCAGGAAGCGGCGCAGGCCCTGGTGTTCGCTGGTGACGCCGGCTTCGAGTTGCCCGTGACGACCTTTTTCCAGGCGCACGGTGACTGCCGCGATGATGCCAAATACGGCCAGGCTCAGCAGCAAGGCCGGCACCACGCCGAAGCTTTTGACGATGGAAACCGCCGGGAACGAAGGCAGCGAGAACCACCAGTCGACGTGGTGAGTCGCGATCAACGAACCACAGATAAAGAAGAACAGCGTCACCAGCATGCGCGCGTTACCACCGCCCACGGTGAACAGGGTGCCGGACGCACAACCGCCGCCCAGCTGCATGCCGATGCCGAAAATGAATGCCCCGAACACCACCGAAACCCCGGCCGGTGCCACCAGCCCGACCACGGGCTGGCCGAACAGGGTGCCGGCCCCCAGCGCGGGGAAGAACAGCACCACGGCAATCGCCAGCATCACCATCTGCGCACGCAAGCCCGCGCCACGCCGGTCGGTGATGAACACTCGCCAGGCCGAGGTGAAGCCGAAAGCGGCGTGGTACAGCGTCAAACCCAGTGCGGCGCCGACCACCAGCAACAGCACCTGGCGCGAGCCGACGCTGTTTTGCAGGAAGACGGCGCCGAACAGCAGGATGGCAAACGCCAGCAGGGGCGCGAGCGGCTTGCGCGCAGGGGTTGTAGAGAGGGAAAGGCTCATCGGGTATCTCGGGTGATGTGGGTTAAGGGCGAGGTGGCGAAGTATAAACCTCGCGCTCTGCCACTGGCGCCTTGAAAAGCAACGCCAGCGCCACGATCACCGACAGCGCCACGGCCACCGCGCCCGCCAGGTACACCGATGCCACTCCGGCCACGCCGGCCAAGGCGCCGATCAGCGGGGTGCTGACCCCCAGCGAAATATCCAGGAACGCCACATACGCACCCATCGCCAGGCTGCGGGATTGGGGCGGCGCGCGCTTTATCGCCTCCACCCCAAAGCCGGGAAACGCCAGGGAGTAGCCGAAACCGGTCAGCGCCGCGCCCAGGTAGGCGGTCAAGGCGCTGTCCGCGCCCCAGATCAACAGCTGACCGGCGGCTTCGATTATCACGCACACCAGCGCGACCTTGGCACCGCCGATCTTGTCGGGCAGGTGCCCAAAGAAAATCCGCGCGCCGATAAACGCCAGGCCAAAGGCGGTAAACGCCAATGACGCATTGCCCCAGGCCTTGGTGGCAAACAGCAGCGCGATAAACGCGGTAATCACGCCAAACCCGACGCTTGCAAAGGCCAGGCCCAACCCCGGTACCCACACCGAGCGCAGCACCTTGAAAAACGAGGTGCGCCGCTGGCTGGTGGGCGCAACGCCTTGCGCTCCGGCGACGATGGCCAGTGCCAGCAGCGGAATCACCATGGTCCCGACGGCGATCCCGCTGAAACCCCACTGGCTATTCACCGCCACCCCGAGGGGCGCGCCCAGGGCAAACGCGGCGTAGATTGCGATGCCGATCCAGGCCATGACCTTGCCGGTATTTTGCGGCCCCACCAACCCGACACCCCAGCCCATCGAGCCGGTCACGATCAGGCTTTCCCCCAGCGCCAGCACCACGCGCCCGGCGAGCAACACCCACACCGAGACCACCGGCGACGCCACAAACGCCAGGGACGCGAGGTAGATCAAGCCGGAGCTGGCCGCCACCAGCATGCCCACGAGCATGGCGCGCTTGGGGCCGCGCATATCGGCAAAATTGCCGGCCCAGGACCGCGACAACAGTGCCCCGGCAAACTGCGCACCGATCACCACGCCCACCACCAGCGGGTCCATGCCCAAGGTGTTGTGCAGGTGCAGCGGCAGCACCGGCAGTTGCATGCCGATGATCAGGAACCCGACAAACACCGCCAGGGTGATGGGCAGTAATTTCAGTACCACTGGGCTTACCAATCCAGACATGAGTTGAATCCTCTGGCGGGCATCAGCCCAAGCGAACGGAAAGCTCGACGTCGTCACCGATCGGCACCGACAGGTAGCCATTTGCCGGCGAACGCACCCGGGCCAGGTAGTCGGGGCAGTAGTCGGTGTTGTCGGCAATGATCAACGCGCCGGGCTTGAGGCGGCTTTCCACCAGGTTCAGCACGTCGCCATACAGCGCCTTGGCGCCATCGAGCAGCAGCAGGTCGACGCTGTCGGGCAGGCCGGTGGCCAGGGTAACCAGGGCATCGCCTTGGCGGATCTCCACGAGGTCGCTCACGCCGCCTTGCTCCAGGTGTTGCCGGGCGAGAGCGATCTTCGAGGGCTCGAACTCGCTGCTGATCAGCGTGCCGCCGCCGTTGTCCCGCAGGGCGGCCGCCAGGTGCAGGGTGGACAGGCCGAACGAAGTACCGAACTCGACGATGGCCTGCGCTTTGCTGCTGCGTGCGAGCATGTACAGCAGGGTGCCGGTGTCGCGGGAGACGGGCAACCACAGGTCTTTCAGCATTCCGTAGAGTGCCAGGTAGTCGGTCTTGCTGCGCATCAGGCGGTCGCGTTCTTCGTGGGTCACTGTGTTGATGATGGGGCTGGTGGCGGCATCGGCCTGTGTGTACAGCCGTTCAATCAGGGCCGCCATCGGGGCCGAGGTAAGCGTATTCATGGGGATGTCCTGCTGCAGGTTGAGCGCCGTGAGGCGCCGGGCTAGTATGCGAATGATTCGTCGCATTTAAAGTATGCGAACAATTCGTCACATTCGCTATTCGCATTCCAACGGCAGCAGGAACGCCCCATGACCGATCGCCAGACCTCGCAGATTTCCTCACGCAAAGAGCCCAAACAGGCGCGATCCACCGGGTTGGTGTCGGCCATTCTCGAAGCGGCTATTCAGGTTTTGGCCAAGGAAGGTGCCAGCCGTTTCACCACCGCCCGTGTCGCGGAAAAGGCCGGTGTCAGCGTGGGGTCGGTGTACCAGTACTTTCCCAACAAGGCGGCCATCCTGTTTCGGCTGCAGACGGATGAGTGGCAGCAAACCTCGCAGATGCTCAGCCGCATTCTGCAGGACGTAAGCCAGCCGGCCCTTGAGCGCTTGCGGGCGTTGGTGCATGCGTTCATTCGTTCGGAGTGTGAGGAGGCGCAGATGCGGGTCGCCTTGAGCGACGCCGCGCCGCTGTACCGTGATGCGCCCGAAGCCCATGAGGTTCGCGCAGAAGGGCAACAGATTTTCCAGGCGTTCATGCTGGAACTGCTGCCGCAGGTGCCTGAAGCCACCCGCGCCCTGGCCTGCGATTTGATCGCCACCACCTTCAGTTCGGTGGCAAAGGAATTCTCGGGAAGCCCGCGCACCGAGGCGCAAGTAACCGCCTATGCGGACGCCATGGCGGATATGTTCGGTGCGTACGTGACGGTGCTGAACCAGACAACACGATGACCCGCAGGGCGGGCCATCGTTTGCAGTGCGTGTCTTAGCGGCGGTTCAGCCACACGGTCTGCGCGTTGCAGAATTCCCGCACACCGAAGTGCGACAACTCCCGCCCGAAGCCGCTCTTTTTCACACCACCAAACGAGACCCGGGGATCGGACACGCTGTAGGCGTTGATAAAGATCCCGCCGGTTTCCAGCTGGTTGGCGATGTGGCGCGCCTTTTCCGGGTCGGTGGTGAACACACTGGCGGTCAGGCCGAATTCACTGTCGTTGGCCAGGGCCACGGCGTGGTCCGCATCGCGGGCGGTGATGATGGAGGCTACCGGCCCGAACAGTTCCTGTTTGAACGAGGTCATCTGGTCGGTGACGTTGGCCAGCACGGTGGGGGCGTAATAGTTGCCCGCGCCTTCGACTTTGTTGCCGCCCAGCAGCAGGGTGGCACCTTCGGCCAGGGTGGCCTGGACCTGGCCGTCGAGTTCGTCCCGCAGGTCGAAGCGGGCCATCGGGCCGATGTAGGTTTCGCTGGCGGTCGGGTCGCCAATCAGCAGGTTGCGGCTGGCTTCGAGGAATTTGGCGGTGAAGGCTTCTACCACGCCTTCCTCGATGATCAGGCGCTTGGCAGCGGCGCACACCTGGCCGGAGTTCTGGAAACGGCCGATCAGGGCGGCTTGCACGGCTTCGTCGAGGTTGGCGTCGTCGAGCACAATGAACGGGTCGGAACCGCCCAGCTCCAGTACGCATTTTTTCAGCGCGGCCCCGGCCTGGGAACCGATGGCCATGCCGGCGCGCACGCTGCCGGTGAGGGTCACGGCGGCGATGCGCGGGTCGGCGATGGCTTTGGACACGCCGTCCTGGGTGACGTTGATCACTTCGAACAGGCCATCGGCAAAGCCGGCGCGCTGGAAGGCTTGTTTCATCAGGTACGCGCTGCCCATCACGTTAGGCGCGTGCTTGAGCACGTAGGTGTTGCCGCTGAGCATGGTTGGCACCGCACCGCGCAGCACTTGCCACACCGGGAAGTTCCACGGCATTACAGCGAGGATCGGGCCCAGCGGGCGGTATTCGATCTGGGCGGTGCCGTTGTCCACCAGGGTGGCTTCCGGGGCCAGCATGGCTGGGCCGTGGGCCGCATACCACTCGGCGAGTTGCGCGCATTTTTCGATTTCGCCACGGGCCTGGGCGATGGGTTTGCCCATTTCCAGGGTGATCATCTGGGCCATTTCTTCGGCCTGGTCGCGCAGGGTGCTGGCCAGGGCCAGCAGCAATTCGGCGCGCTGGGCGACGGGGGTATTGCGCCCGTTGCGGAAGGCGTTGATCGAGCGGGTGAGGGCGGCATCCAGCTGCGCCTCGGTTTCGTACGGGTAGCTGGCGACCGTTTCACCGTTGGCGGGGTTGATCGATAACGCGTGGGTCTGGGAGGAAATGGAGTTCATGGCACCGTCCTGCGCAGTGAATGGGATGGAGGCCAGCGTACGGGGCTGTATCTTTTTCGGAAACTGAATAATATTAAGCAATACGTTCACGTTTGGAGAATGACTTGGATCTGGTCCAGCTGGAAATTTTCAAAGCCGTTGCCGAGCAAGGCAGCATCAGCGCTGCCGCGCAATTGATCCATCGCGTGCCGTCGAACCTGACCACGCGGATCAAGCAATTGGAGCAGGACCTGGGCGTGGACTTGTTTATTCGCGAGAAGAGCCGATTGCGTTTGTCACCGGCCGGGTGGAATTTCCTCGGGTATGCGCGGCGCATTCTTGACCTGGTGCAAGAGGCCCGGGCGACGGTGGCGGGGGAGGAACCCCAGGGCGCGTTTGCGTTGGGCTCGCTGGAGAGTACGGCGGCGGTGCGCATCCCGGCGTTGCTCGCGGCGTATAACCAGAAGCACGCCAAGGTTGAGCTGGACCTGACCACCGGGCCGTCCGGCACGATGATCGAGGGTGTGTTGTCGGGGCGGCTGGCGGCGGCGTTTGTCGATGGGCCGGTGCTGCACGCGACGCTGGAGGGCGTGGCGGTGTTCGAGGAGGAGATGGTGGTGATTGCGCCGTTGCATCACGCGCCGATCACCCGGGGGCGGGATGTGAGTGGAGAGAGCATCTACACGTTTCGTTCGAACTGTTCGTACCGGCATCACTTCGAGCGCTGGTTTTCACAGGATGGCGCGGTGCCGGGGAAGATCTTCGAGATGGAGTCGTACCACGGGATGCTCGCCTGTGTGAGTGCCGGTGCCGGGTTGGCGCTGATGCCGCGGAGCATGCTGGAGAGCATGCCGGGGTTTACGGCGGTGAGTGTGTGGCCGCTGACCGATACGTTCCGGATTCTGAATACCTGGCTGATCTGGCGCCGGGGTACGGTGTCGCAGAGTCTGAACAGTTTTGTGCAGTTGCTGGAAGAGCGTGGCCTGGCCCTGGCATCGTAGCCGTAGCAGCTGTCGAGCCCCGGCGAGGCTGCGATGGCGTCGGCACAGTCGACATTTATGGTGCCTGACCCACCGCTATCGCGGCCTCGCTGAAGCTCGACGGCTCCCACATTTGGTCTTGGTTAGCCGCCAAGCTGCAGGGTGCCCATGGCCATTTGGCGATCAGAGCGGCTGTACCCAGTTGCATCAGTCACACAGGTCCTCTGTGGGAGCTGTCGAGCTTTAGCGAGGCTGCGATGACGTCGGCACAGTCGACATTGATGGTGTCTGACCCACCGCTATCGCGGCCTCGCTAAAGCTCGACGGCTCCCACATTTGGTCTTGGTTAGCCGCCGAACTGCTGGGTGCCCATGGCCGATTTGGCGATCAGGGCGCCGGTACCCAGTTGCATCAGTCACACAGGCCCCCTGTGGGAGCTGTCGAGCTTTAGCGAGGCTGCGATGACGTCGGCACAGTCGACATTGATGGTGCCTGACCCACCGCAATCGCGGCCTCGCTGAAGCTCGACGGCTCCCACATTTGGTCTTTGTCAGCCGCCAAATTGCAGGGGGGCCGTGGCCAATTTGGCGATCAGGGCGCCGGTACCCAGTTGCATCAGTCACACAGGCCACCTGTGGGAGCTGTCGAGCTTTAGCGAGGCTGCGATGACGTCGGCACAGTCGACATTGATGGTGCCTGACCCACCGCTATCGCGGCCTCGCTAAAGCTCGACGGTTCCCACATTTGGTTTTGGTCAGATGCCAATTGCAGGGTGCCCATGGCCGATTTGGCGATCAGGGCGCCGGTACCCAGTTGCATCAGTCACACAGGCCCCCTGTGGGAGCTATCGAGCTTCAGCGAGGCTGCGATGACGTCGGCACAGTCGACATTGATGGTGCCTGATCCACCGCTATCGCGGCCTCGCTAAAGCTCGACGGCTCCCACATTTGATCTTTGTCAGCCGCCGAACTGCAGGGGGCCTGCTTGCACCAGACAAAAGGCCAAACCGATTGCTGGAGGAGCGTTCAAGAGGTGGGGTGAGGTTGATGTGTTCTCGACTACGCTGATGGCTAGTGGCCTTAGGCCGTTTGCCAGTAGGGAAGGGAAACCATGCTTAAGCCTCCAGGCTCGAAAGTCGTTGAGTCGCCGACAAAGGACCGTTTTTTTCAACGCCTCATATTCTGGGTGCCGCTGGCGTTCACATCGGTCCTGGTGTTTGGAGGGTTGAGTGAAGGTTTTCTCAATCTGAGGTGGGCCAATGCCTTGGTGGGTGGGCTCGCAGAAGCGCTGCCGTCGATAGAGAAATGGGCGCAACGCTCGTACTTCCCGCCGGTGACCAAACTGATCTTTTCACTGGCTTGGCTGTTCAGCGTTTTCTATGGGGTGCTGATTGCGCGCTGGGGGCCTTATCGAAGGGCCTTCCTGCGTTCACTGGTCAATCGACGGCGCCATATGGCGGTCTTGCCGGTGGCGACCATGATTGGCGTCGGAATGTCCTGTTTAACTGTGGCTTTCCCGGAAGAGCCCGATTGCACCCGCAAATGCCTTTATGAGTCCCCGCTGATTCAGGTGCTCTATTCGTCAGCAGGGTCGGCTTTTTTGGGTTACGGCCTGGCGATGTTGTACTGGTGGCTGCGTCACTTCTCCAGGATTCACTTCGACAGGCCCGCGGGCAACTAGTTAGCCGCCGAACTGGAAGGTGCCCATGGCCAGCTTGGCCATCAGGGCGCCGGCGCCCAGTTGCACCAGCCATAAGGCCAAACCACCGAGGAATACGCCGAGCGCGATTTGCAGCACCAGGCTTTTCTGGCGCTTGGCGGGGGGTGGGCGCGGGGTGAAGTGGTCCAGTTCGTCGCGGTCGGCACGCAGGTCCAGGTCGTCGTTTCTCATAGGATACTCAAGGGGAAGGGACTGTCTTGCTGTCAGTCTAGGGGCAGCGGACTGAAAGCAGCGAATTTTTAGGGGCTGAACACCCGCTCTTGAAGGCAAACCACCCACCCTGTGGCGAGGGAGCTTGCTCCCGCTGGGATGCGCAGCAGCCCCAATTCAGGCACCGCATTCATTCATAAAGTTCACGGTGGCAGGTTTTGGGGCCGCTTCGCATCCCAGCGGGAGCAAGCTCCCTCGCCACAGGGGGCGCGGTTTTCAGAATGAAAAAGGGGAAGCCACCGGCTTCCCCTTTTTTGCATCACAACAGGCTTACAGCACCTGAACGATGGCCTTGGTCACGGCATCGATGTTCTTCTGGTTCAACGCCGCCACACAGATACGACCGGTATCCAGCGCGTAGATACCAAACTCGCTACGCAGGCGTGTCACTTGTTCAACGCTCAGGCCGGAGTAGGAGAACATCCCGCGCTGGCGACCGACGAAGCTGAAGTCGTGGCCCGGAGCAGCCTTGGCCAGGTCAGCCACCATCTGCTCGCGCATGCCGCGAATGCGCAGGCGCATTTCCGCCAGTTCCGCTTCCCACTGGGCACGCAGCTCAGGGTTGTTCAGCACCGCTGCCACGATCGCCGCGCCGTGGGTCGGCGGGTTGGAGTAGTTGGTGCGGATCACACGCTTGACCTGGGACAGGATGCGCGCGCTTTCTTCCTTGGAGTCGGTGACGATGGACAGGGCGCCCACGCGCTCGCCGTACAGCGAGAACGACTTGGAGAACGAGCTGGACACAAAGAAAGTCAGGCCCGACTCGGCGAACAGGCGCACCGCAGCGGCGTCTTCGTCGATGCCGTCGCCAAAGCCCTGGTAGGCCATGTCGAGGAACGGCACGAGTTTTTTCGCCTTGACCACGTCCAGCACTTGTTGCCAGTCGGCCGGGCTCAGGTCGACGCCGGTCGGGTTGTGGCAGCAGGCGTGCAGCACGACGATGGACTGTGGCGGCAGGGCGTTGAGGTCTTCCAGCAGGCCGGCGCGGTTTACGTCGTGGGTGGCGGCGTCGTAGTAACGATAGGTTTGCACCGGGAAGCCGGCTTTTTCGAACAGCGCCTGGTGGTTTTCCCAGCTCGGGTCGCTGATGGCGACGACGGCGTTGGGCAGCAGTTGCTTGAGGAAGTCAGCGCCGATTTTCAGGGCGCCGGTGCCGCCGACCGCTTGGGCGGTGATGACGCGGCCGGAGCTGATCAGCGGCGATTGCGCGCCGAACAGCAGCTTTTGCACGGCCTGGTCGTAGGCGACAATACCGTCGATCGGCAAGTAGCCACGGGCGGCGTGTTGCGCCACGCGAATGGCTTCCGCTTCGGCAACGGCACGCAAGAGTGGAATCTTCCCCTCCTCGTTGCAGTAAACGCCCACGCCAAGGTTCACCTTGGTGGTTCGGGTATCGGCGTTGAATGCTTCGTTGAGGCCCAGGATTGGATCGCGTGGTGCCATTTCGACAGCGGAGAACAGGCTCATTTTTGCGGCAGCTCTATAGAGAGTGGAGGGACGTGTCGCGCTCCAGCCGAATGCACTAGAGCGGTGCACAAACGGGGAGCTAGTATAGAGGCCATCACTGCTCACGGCGACAGCCGAAACGGCTTTTCGGCCAAGTTTTTCGGTTTATTTACCGACCGTTAGTCTTATTGCAACATGGGTGACCAACGGCATGTAGGACGATTGCCTTGAAACCCGTCACATTCGCCTCCACTTCTACAGCTATCATGGTTTTTTCCTGCAACCTGCGCCGAACAGTCGCGGGTCGCGGTCTTTTTCGTCCCCGTTGCTGTTTCCGGCCCCGGGGTGACTCAAGAGGTACGTTATGTCGGATTTCCAGCTAGTCACCCGCTTCGAGCCCGCCGGCGATCAACCGGAAGCCATCCGCCTGATGGTCGAAGGCATTGAGGCCGGCCTCGCGCACCAGACCTTGCTCGGGGTGACCGGCTCCGGCAAGACTTTCAGCATCGCCAACGTGATCGCCCAGGTGAACCGCCCGACCCTGGTGCTGGCGCCGAACAAGACCCTGGCCGCGCAGTTGTATGGCGAGTTCAAGGCGTTCTTCCCGAACAATGCGGTGGAGTACTTCGTTTCCTACTACGACTACTACCAGCCGGAAGCCTACGTACCGTCGTCCGACACCTTTATCGAGAAAGACGCCTCGATCAACGACCACATCGAGCAGATGCGACTGTCGGCGACCAAGGCGCTGCTGGAACGTAAAGACGCGATCATCGTCACCACGGTGTCGTGCATCTACGGCCTGGGCAGCCCGGAAACCTATTTGAAGATGGTGCTGCACGTCGACCGCGGCGACAAACTCGACCAGCGCGAACTGTTGCGTCGCCTGACGAGCCTGCAATACACCCGCAACGACATAGACTTCGCCCGGGCGAGCTTCCGCGTGCGCGGCGATGTGATCGACATCTACCCGGCGGAATCCGACCTGGAAGCGATCCGCATCGAGCTGTTCGACGATGAAGTCGAGAGCCTGTCGGCCTTCGACCCGTTGACCGGCGAAGTGATCCGCAAGCTGCCGCGCTTCACCTTCTACCCGAAAAGCCACTACGTGACCCCGCGCGAAACCCTGATGGGCGCCATCGAGGGCATCAAGGCTGAGCTGGTGGAGCGCCTGGAATACCTGCGTTCCAACAACAAGCTGGTGGAAGCCCAGCGCCTGGAACAGCGCACCCGCTTCGACCTGGAGATGATCCTCGAGCTGGGCTACTGCAACGGCATCGAAAACTACTCGCGCTACCTTTCGGGCCGCGAGTCCGGGCAGGCGCCACCTACCTTGTTCGATTACCTGCCGGACGATGCCTTGCTGGTGATCGACGAGTCCCACGTCAGCGTGCCGCAGGTGGGCGCGATGTACAAAGGTGACCGTTCCCGTAAAGAGACCCTGGTGGAATACGGCTTCCGCCTGCCATCGGCGCTGGATAACCGGCCGATGCGTTTTGACGAGTTCGAAGGCATCAGCCCGCAGACGATTTTTGTCTCGGCCACGCCGGGTAACTACGAGGCCGAACATGCCGGGCGGGTAGTTGAGCAACTGGTGCGCCCGACCGGCCTGGTGGACCCGCAAATCGAAATCCGCCCGGCGCTGACCCAGGTGGATGACTTGCTCTCGGAAATCACCAAGCGCGTGGCCCTGGAGGAGCGGGTGCTGGTCACCACGCTGACCAAGCGCATGTCCGAAGACTTGACCGATTACCTGGCCGACCACGGCGTGCGCGTGCGTTATTTGCACTCGGACATCGACACCGTGGAGCGCGTGGAAATCATCCGCGACCTGCGCCTGGGCGCCTTTGATGTGCTGGTGGGGATCAACCTGCTGCGTGAAGGCCTGGATATGCCGGAAGTGTCCCTGGTGGCGATTCTGGATGCGGACAAGGAAGGCTTCCTGCGGTCTGAGCGTTCGTTGATCCAGACCATTGGCCGGGCGGCGCGCAACCTGAATGGCCGGGCGATTCTGTATGCGGACCGGATCACCGGTTCCATGGAACGGGCGATTGGCGAGACCGAGCGTCGTCGCGACAAGCAGATTGCCTACAACCTGGAACATGGCATCACGCCGAAGGGTGTGTTCAAGGACGTCGCCGACATCATGGAAGGCGCAACGGTGCCGGGCTCGCGCAGCAAGAAGCGCAAGGGCATGGCCAAGGCTGCGGAGGAGAATGCCAAGTACGAAGCGGAATTGCGTTCGCCGAGCGAGATCACCAAGCGTATTCGCCAGCTGGAAGAGAAGATGTACCAGTTGGCGCGGGATCTGGAGTTTGAAGCGGCGGCGCAGATGCGCGATGAGATCGGCAAGTTGCGGGAGCGGTTACTGGCGGTCTGATGATCGTTCCCACGCTCTGCGTGGGAAAGCAGCCCGGGACGCTCTGCGTCCCAAGAGCGGACGCGGAGCGTCCAGTGAGGCATTCCCACGCAGAGCGTGGGAACGATCTTCAAGCTCTTTGTGGCGAGGGAGCTTGCTCCCGCTGGGCTGCGAAGCGGCCCCAAAATTCTGGGAGCGCTCCGCACTCCAGCGGGAGCAAGCTCCCTCGCCACAACAAGCTCCCTCGCCACAGGTTATTTCAGTGGGCTTCCCCAGCCTTAAGCCCCGCCGGCAACGCCTTGGTCAACAAGATCGCCACCATACTGATCCCCAGCGCCAACCCTACAAAATGGAACGCATCGTTATAGGCCATGATCTGCGCCTGCTGATGCGCTATCTCACTCAACTTGCCCAACGCCGCCGTCTCACTGCCAAACGTCTCCGTCAGCCTGGCCATGCGCTCTGCCACCTGTGGATTGGTCGGCACAATCGCCTCACGCAGGTAATCAAAGTAGGTCTTGGTGCGTGCATCCAGCAGCGTCGCCAGCAACGCAATCCCGATCGCCCCGCCCAGGTTTCGCAAAATATTGAACAGGCTCGACGCCGACCCCGCGTCCTTCTGCATGATGTATGCCGTGGCAATCAACGAAATTGTCACCATGATCAACGGCTGCCCCAACGCACGGATGATCTGGATGCGGTTGAACTGGTCGCCGGCAAAGTCCGGGTTCAGCACCCCCGATGAAAAACTCGCCAACCCGAACAGCCCGAACCCCAGCGTACATAGCCACTTGGGCGACACGTACTTCATCAGCTTGGGCACCAGCGGAATCAAAAACAGCTGCGGAACCCCCATCCACATGATCACTTCGCCGATTTGCAGGGCGTTGTAGTTCTGGATCTGCGCCAGGTACAGCGGCAGCAGATAAATCGAGCCATACAACCCCACGCCCATCCCCAGGCTCGAAATACTCGATAGCCCGAAATTGCGATTGCCGAGGATCCGCAGGTTGATCAGCGGGTTGGGCTTGGACATCTGCACGATCACAAAGGTGATCAAGCTCAACAGGGCGACGGTGCCCAGGCTGACAATCAGGCTGGATTCCAGCCAATCCTTGCGATGGCCTTCTTCCAGAAACACCTGCAAACACCCAAGGCCTACGGCCATGGTAAGGATGCCGAGATAGTCGGTGCTTTTGAGCAAGTCCCAGTTGGAGTCCTTTTTCTCCAGGCCGTACAGCAGCCCGGCGATCATGATCAGGCCCGGTGGGATGTTGATGTAGAAGATGTATTCCCAACCCCAGTTTTCCGTGAGCCAGCCGCCAATGGTCGGGCCGATGGACGGGGCGAAGGTGGCGGTCATGGCGAACATGGCCATGCCTTTGGCGCGGTGATGTTCGGGCAGCTTGATCAGCGTGAGGGTGAACGCCAGGGGGATCAGCGCGCCGCCGGTAAAGCCCTGCAGCGCGCGGAATACGATCATGCTTTCCAGGCTCCAGGCCATGGAGCACATCAGCGAGGCGATCAGGAACCCGCCCGAGACCCACACCGCCAGCCGACGCGCCGACAGCAGCTGCACCAGCCAGGCGGTGAGGGGGATCATGATGATTTCGGCCACAAGGTAGGAGGTGGAAATCCACGAACCTTCTTCCAGGGTGGCCGACAGCGCGCCCTGGATGTCCTTGAGGGACGAGTTGGTGATCTGGATGTCGAGCACTGCCATGAAGGCGCCGAGCATCACGCTCATGACCGCGATCCAGTCGCGCCGGCTCGGTTCGCCTACCGGCGGCAGCAGTTGATCACCGGCCATCGTGCGGGTCTTGGATGTTCACTTTGACCGTCACCGACATGCCCGGGCGGATTTTGCCCTGCAGCGGGTTGTCGGTGGCGAAGGTCAGTTTGACCGGAATCCGTTGTACGACTTTGGTGAAGTTGCCCGTGGCATTGTCCGGCGGCAGCAGGCTGAATTGCGCACCGGAAGCGCCGAACAGGTTGGCCACGCGGCCTTCGATTGGAGTATCGCTGTAGGCGTCGAATGTCAGCTCGGCTTTTTGCCCAGGCTGCATATGGCCGATCTGGGTTTCCTTGAAGTTGGCCTGCACCCAGATGTCCTGGTCCGGGACGATCGACAGCAGGTAGGCGCCGGCCTGTACGTATTGACCGTTGCGCGCGGCACGCTGGCCGATCAGGCCGCTGATGGGCGCGTGGATTTCGCTGCGGGTCAGGTTCAGTTCGGCCTGGGCCAGGTCAGTCCTGGCGTTGGCGATCATCGCGTCGAGGCGCTTGATCTCGGCGTTCAGGGCGTTGACCTGCTGGCGCTGGCCCTGCAGGTCGGCCTGGGCCATGGTCACCTGGGAGCGGGCGATGTGGTTGTCGGCGTCGAGGGTGGTGACCCGTTCTTCGGAGACATAGCCGGGTTTGCGCAGGGTTTGTGCGCGGTTCAGGTCGATCTGCGAGCGGCCGAGGGTGGCCTGGCTGGACGAGACCTTGGCTGCACCGGCGGCGATCAGGCTGGCTTGCTGGGTCAGTTTGCTCTGGGCCTGCACGCGCTCGGCTTCGCGCATGGCCAGGGCGGCGTTGGCGCGGTCGACGGCGAGGTGGAAGTCGTCGCCTTCGAGCTTGACCAGCAGTTGGCCTTTTTCCACGTGCTCGTTGTCGCCCACCAGCACCTCGACGATGCGCGCACCCAGTTGGCTGGAGACCCGGGTGATCTCGCCCTGGACGTAGGCGTTGTCGGTGCTTTCATAAAAACGGCCCTTGAAGAACCACTGGGCGAAAAAGCCCGCGGCGATCAGGACCACGATAAACAGGAAGATAAACAGGCGGCGTTTGAGCGGGGCAGGCATGGCAATAATGTCGTCGACAAAAGGTAATGGAATATAGCCAGCGAACGGTCTGGCAAATAGCCATGTCGAGACTTGAGACCGGAGCTTGTCTCATATGCCCTTTGTTCGCCTCCCCACGCTGGAGCCCAAGGGCTTGGGGCTGTTACCATTCGCCCCTTGTTTCATTTTCAGTTTTATCGCCAATTCGAGACCCGCCATGACCACCGTCCGCACGCGCATCGCGCCATCGCCTACTGGGGATCCCCACGTAGGTACTGCTTACATCGCCTTGTTCAACTACTGCTTTGCCAAGCAGCATGGCGGTGAATTCATCCTGCGGATCGAAGACACCGATCAACTGCGCTCCACGCGCGAGTCGGAACAGCAGATTTTCGATGCCCTGCGCTGGTTGGGCATTACCTGGGCTGAAGGCCCGGACGTCGGCGGCCCCCACGGCCCGTATCGCCAGAGCGAGCGCAGCGACATCTACAAGCAGTACACCCAGCAACTGGTTGACATGGGCCATGCCTTCCCGTGCTTCTGCACCGCCGAAGAGCTGGACCAGATGCGCGCCGAGCAACAGGCCCGTGGCGAAACCCCGCGTTATGACGGCCGCGCACTGCTGCTGTCGAAGGAAGAAGTGGCCCGGCGCCTGGCCGCCGGCGAGCCGCACGTTATCCGCATGAAGGTGCCGAGCGAAGGCGTGTGCGTGGTGCCGGACATGCTGCGCGGTGACGTCGAGATCCCGTGGGACCGCATGGACATGCAAGTGCTGATGAAGACCGACGGCCTGCCGACGTACTTCCTGGCCAACGTGGTGGACGACCACCTGATGGGCATCACCCACGTACTGCGTGGCGAAGAGTGGCTGCCATCGGCGCCGAAACTGATCCTGCTGTACGAGTACTTCGGCTGGGAACAACCGCAGCTATGCTACATGCCGCTGCTGCGTAATCCGGACAAGAGCAAGCTGTCCAAGCGCAAGAACCCGACCTCGGTGACTTTCTACGAGCGCATGGGCTTCATGCCCGAAGCGATGCTCAACTACCTGGGCCGCATGGGCTGGTCGATGCCGGACGAGCGCGAGAAGTTCTCGTTGCAGGAAATGGTCGATCACTTCGACCTGTCTCGTGTGTCCCTGGGTGGGCCGATCTTCGACATCGAGAAGCTGTCGTGGCTCAACGGCCAGTGGCTGCGTGACCTGCCGGTGGAAGAGTTCGCCAGCCGCGTGCAGCAGTGGGCGTTGAACCCCGAGTACATGATGAAGATCGCGCCGCTGGTGCAGGGCAGGGTGGAGACCTTCAGCCAGGTCGCACCGTTGGCGAGTTTCTTCTTTGCCGGTGGCGTGAACCCGGACGTGAAGCTGTTTGAGTCGAAGAAACTCTCGGGTGACCAGGTTCGCCAGTTGATGCAGTTGATCCTGTGGAAGCTCGAAAGCCTGCGCCAGTGGGAGAAGGATGCGATTACCGCGACTATCCAGGCGGTGGTTGAATCCCTGGAACTGAAATTGCGCGATGCGATGCCGCTGATGTTTGCCGCGATCACCGGGCAGGCGAGTTCGGTGTCGGTGCTCGATGCGATGGAAATTCTGGGCCCGGACCTGACTCGCTTCCGTCTGCGCCAAGCCCTTGATTTGCTTGGTGGTGTGTCGAAGAAAGAAAACAAGGAATGGGAAAAGCTGCTGGGCGCTATCGCTTAAGCACGCCGTTGTAACGGCCAAACCCCGGTTTTCCGGGGTTTGCTCGGTAAGTGATTGTTATCTCGGCAAAAAATTTTGAAAATTGTTGAAAATAAATTTGACACGTTTCGAATACGCCATTAAGATTCGCCCCGTCCTCACCGACGAGGGGCTATAGCTCAGCTGGGAGAGCGCTTGCATGGCATGCAAGAGGTCAACGGTTCGATCCCGTTTAGCTCCACCAATTTACAGGTTCAAGGTCTGGCCACACCGTCCTTGAATTCGATCAGTCCTCAGCGCTGATCAGTTGTACAGAAGGTTTGTGTCCCCTTCGTCTAGTGGCCTAGGACACCGCCCTTTCACGGCGGTAACAGGGGTTCGAGTCCCCTAGGGGACGCCACGATTACCCGCTCTGCGGGATTTTTAAGGGTCATTCAATTATTGAATGGCCCTTTTGTTTGTCTGGCGTTTAGCCAATCCTCTTTCCTTTTTCCCTGAGTGTTCTTCTGACCAATGGTCATGCCTGTGGCTTGCGAAATATTATTATGGTAATAATATTCGAGGCATGAGATTCGGAGGCAACGATGAACGATAAAAAAGCGCAAACCCGCGAACGCATTCTGCAAGCGGCCGGCGCCGCCCTGGTACAACGCGGCCCGGCCGAGCCGAGTGTGGGCGAAGTCATGGGCGCGGCGGGGCTTACCGTCGGCGGTTTCTACGCGCACTTTGAAAGCAAGGACGCACTGATGCTGGAGGCCTTCACCGAGTTGCTGGCCCGGCGTCGCGCCGCCGTCGATGACATGGACTCCTCGCTGACCGGTGAAGAGCGTCGCGCGCTGGTCGCAGCGTTCTACCTGTCGCGTAAACACCGTGACTCCACCAGCCAGGCGTGCCCGATCCCGTCCACCGTGGGCGAGATGAGCCGCCTGCCGGACGAATTTCGCCAGGCCTTGAACGAACACTGCGAACTGATGGCAGCACAGCTGGCCGCCAGCCCGGAAGACACCGACAAGGCCCTGGCCGACATGGCGCTGATGATCGGCGGCTTGTCGCTGGCCCGCGCCCTGGGCCCGGGTGAGTTATCGGATCGTGTGTTGCGTGCGGCCAAGTCCGCAGTGCGTTAAGAACGGCTTCTGGCCTGAGGGATGAGCGATGGGCACGTTGAAATGGATTCGTGGCGTCAATGGCACCTTGGGCCGGCTGGCGCCGCAAACGGTGGCCAGCAAGATGCGTCGGGTGTTCATGACGCCTCGCGATTTGCCGCCCCGTGACTGGGAGCTGCCGCTGCTGGCGCAGTCCGAGCGCATCACTTTGCGTTTCGGCCTGTCGGCGCTGAAGTGGGGCCAGGGCCCTGCGGTGCTGTTGATGCACGGCTGGGAAGGGCGCCCAACGCAATTCGCCAGCCTGATCAGCGCATTGGTGGAGGCGGGTTATTCGGTGGTTGCGCTGGATGGTCCGGCTCACGGGCGTTCGCCGGGGCGCGAAGCCCATGTGCTGCTGTTTGCCCGTGCCATGCTGGAAGCGGCTGCCGAACTGCCACCGCTGCATGCGGTTGTCGGTCACTCCATGGGTGGGGCCAGCGCGATGTTGGCGGTGCAGTTGGGCTTGCGCACCAAGGCGTTGGTCAGTATCGCCGCACCCTCGCGGTTTCTCGACGTACTGCGCGGCTTTGCCGGCATGGTCGGTTTGCCGGCGCGAGCGCGTTCGGCGTTTATCCAGGAGGTCGAGCTGACGATGGGCATGCCTCTCAAGCACCTCGATGTCGCCCACTATCAAATGAATATCCCGGGCCTGATCGTGCATGCCGAAGACGATACCTTCGTCTCGGTCAAGGCTTGCCAGGTCATCCATGACGCCTGGTTCGACAGCCGCCTGCTGCGCCTGGAGCAGGGCGGGCACCAGAAAGTGCTGGCGGATCCGCGTGTGATCGAAGGCGTGCTGGCGCTGCTGGCCGGCCGCCACGTGCCGGAGCGCCAAACCGCCTGAGCCATGGGTTACACTGCTCGCCGCCGACATTAATCGACCGGGAGCACCCCATGGGCTGGGATTTGGCAGCGCCGTTTATCATCGATCTGCAGGTCGGTGCCGACGACATCGACGGTCTGGGGCACGCCAACAACGCCGTTTACGTGTCCTGGCTCGAACGCTGCGCCTGGCGCCATTCCCAGCGCCTGGGGCTGGACCTTAGCGAGTACCGCAGGCTGGATCGCGCGATGGCCGTGGTGCGTCATGAGATCGATTACCTCGCCGCCGGTTACGAAGGCGATGAGCTGCAGTTGGCGACCTGGATCGTCGACTGGGACCAGCGCCTGAAAATGACCCGACGCTTCCAGCTGGTACGCCCGCGTGATGGCGCTACCTTGCTGCGAGCGCAAACCACCTTTGTCTGCATCGAACTGTCCAGCGGCAAGCCCAAGCGCATGCCGTCGGAATTTCTTGAGGGTTATGGCCCTGCGCTGCAAGGCGAATTACCTGCCAGCGTCTGAAACCAGTAAACTGCGCCACGTTTTTCGTTGAGTGTTTTCCATGCAAATTGCTTTGGCGCCCATGGAGGGGTTGGTCGACAACATCCTGCGGGACGTGCTGACCCGGGTCGGTGGTATTGATTGGTGCGTGACCGAGTTCATCCGGGTCAACGACCGCCTGCTGACGCCTGCCTATTTCCACAAACTCGCCCCTGAGTTGCTGCACGGTGCCAAGACCGCTGCCGGCGTGCCGCTGCGTGTGCAGTTACTCGGTTCAGACCCGGTGTGTTTGGCGGAAAACGCCGCCCTGGCGTGTGAGCTGGGCTCTCAGGTGGTTGACCTCAACTTCGGTTGCCCGGCCAAGACCGTGAACAAGTCCCGTGGCGGTGCGGTGCTGCTCAAGGAGCCGGAGCTGCTTAACCAGATCGTCGAACACGTACGGCGTGCGGTGCCGGCACATATTCCCGTCACGGCCAAGATGCGCCTGGGCTTCGACAGCCCCGACGGTGCCCTGGTGTGCGCCACGGCCCTGGCCGAAGGCGGCGCAGCGCATATCGTGGTGCATGCCCGCACCAAGGCTGACGGCTACAAACCTCCGGCGCACTGGGAGTGGATCCCGCGTGTGCAAGAGGTGGTCAAGGTGCCAGTGTTCGCCAACGGTGATATCTGGAGCGTTGAAGACTGGCGGCGGTGTCGCGAAATCAGTGGTGTCGAAGACATCATGCTCGGTCGCGGCCTGGTGGCTCGTCCCGACCTGGCCCGGCAGATTGCTGCCGCGCGGGCCGGGGAAGAGGTGGTCGAGATGACTTGGGCGCAGATGCAACCCATGCTCCAGGAATTCTGGCGGCAATCCGTTGAGCAATTGACCGAGCGCCAGGCGCCGGGACGCTTGAAGCAATGGCTGGCGATGCTGACCCGCAACTATCCCGAAGCAGTTGAACTATTTACGCTGATGCGGCGGGAAACCGACCTGGAGCAGGTAGGACGATTGTTAGGGGTGCCTGATTCGGTTGCGCTGCAAAATTGAGTACATATATATAAGCGTTTCAATTCAGTAGGAAAGGGTGCCGTGGGCGCCCTTTTTTTTGCTTGAAATAAGGCCACGGATCGTTAACAGCGAGTGTTTGTGGGCACGTGACTAGAGCTTTTTGATTGCTTTATATATGTGAGCAAGTTTCTTGTTTGCTACAGAGTCTTGCGGTGTCAGCGGCGCATATTTTTAAGTTTTTTTAGTTGGAGTATGAGGGGCGCGCGCAATAACACAGATATGAATGACTGGCGTGGGTGAGTGATTTCATCAATTTGCCTTAACGGCTGACTGTTGCCTGATATATCCATTTTGCCCACGGCGACCACCGGGTAAGCATGATGTTTTACGGAAAGTCCATAGGATAAAGTCTCTATTTTCATTTGATTTCCTTATGTGAAGGCCGATTTTCGGAACCCGATGCTCGCAACACCCACGAAAGTAGGGAGTGTGCAGCACTCGGGTTTGTTTCCAGTCCAGAACCTGGACGGTCTGTTTGCAGACCGCTGAAGGAGTTTTGGCAATCACTGAATAAGGATTTGTTTATGTCTAATTTGTCGGTCAATAATTTCCCTCGCTTGACTAATGACTTCAATCAGCAGAATGCAGACCTGCCAAAGTCTGTCGACAAGAGCGCCGGCGAAATCCGGGCGAATACGCCCGGCACAGTATTGAAAAACAATCCCGCCGTGGTGACGGATGGAACCGTCACCTTCAACAAGGATGCACTCGAGAAGTTGTTCGAGTTGTTTGAATATGCATTCAAGGCCATACGGAACATGCTGTCCGGGCAGGGCGGGATGCCCAAGTTGGTACCCGATGCTGGCCCGCTGCCTAAACCCGAAAAGAGTAGCGATACTCCGGTGAAGGATAAGGCGGACAGTAAATCGAATGTGCCGGACACTGCGACCAAGGACAAGGCGGGGACTGACTCGCAAGTGCCGAACACTGTAGCCAAGGACAAAGCCGAGACCAACTCGCCGGTATTGAACACTGCACTCAAGGACAAGTCCGGGCCCAACCCTGAGGTGTCGGTACAGAAAGACAAGCCAGCAAACAATCCAGCGGTCCCGAGTTCCGAGGTTAAGGTAACGCCTAAACCCCTGCCAGAGCCCCGCAGGCCAGACCCCGCATCGGGCAAGGACGTGCAGCCGAACGCCCGGAGCAGTTCCGACGTGAACGTCACGGTCCAAGTGATGAACTGCCATTGTCCTCACCCGGATGCAACGAAGCCGGTCCCGCCTAAGCCCGATGCACCGGTCCCGCCGAAGGCCGACGTGCCGGTTCCGCCGAAGCCAGATGCACCGGTCCCGCCGAAGCCGGACGTGCCGGTCCCGCCGAAGCCAGACGTGCCAGTTCCGCCGAAGCCCGATGCACCGGTCCCGCCGAAGCCAGACGTGCCGGTCCCGCCGAAGCCCGATGCACCGGTCCCGCCGAAGCCGGATGTGCCGGTTCCGCCTAAGCCCGATGCACCGGTTCCGCCGAAGGCCGACGTGCCGGTTCCGCCGAAGCCCGATGCACCGGTCCCGCCGAAGCCAGACGTGCCGGTTCCGCCGAAGCCCGATGCACCGGTTCCGCCGAAGGCAGACGTGCCAGTCCCACCGAAGCCCGATGCACCGGTCCCGCCGAAGCCAGACGCTCCGGTCCCACCGAAGCCGGATGCGCCTAAACCAGATGCTCCGAAGCCGGATAAGCCGGAGCCGGACATCACTTCGCCAGGGCCGTCTGAGGATTTCTTTGAGTTCGAAACCAGCGGCAGGCGTCGAGCGTTCGACAACGACTGGCGGTTTAATCCCGGCCGCCGGATAAGCAGGTAAGTCGGCCACTTCCTCAGTTTTTTTCAACAAGGCGCTCCCGATAAAAAACGTCGGGGGGCCCTTGATGAAGGATGGTTATATGTCTTGTTCAGAAATCAATAATGCGGGCGCGGTCAGAAACTATTATCAACATTCGCAAACCGGCAACACACCAGGACGATCGGTTCCCGTGCAGCCGGTATTCGTTAATAACCAGGTCCTCTCATCGTTCGGTAATAACGATCAAAGTACCGTTGGGAACACAGCCAGCGACACCCCGCTGTTAGCAAAGCTCCTCGAACTGTTCACCCAGTTTTTTACACAGTTGCAAGGCCTGCTGGCGGGCAAGGAACTGGCGAATACAGTGGCGACCAAGGTAACGCCTGCGCCCCCGCCGGCAGTGCTGCCCAAGCCGGATGCACCCCTGCCGGATCCAACACCGCAGCCGCTTCCTGATCTGTCCGATAAGCGCAACGGCGCCAAGCCGGCAAATATATGGAACGGTTTTCGCCAGGGCCCTGATGGTAATTGCGTGACCATTTCGGCGATCAAGGCGGCGATGGCGAAGTTCGGTCAAAGCCCGACCGATATCTTCAAGTCTGTTCAAGCCAAGGGTGATGGCTATCACATTGTCATGCGTGACGGGTACGCGCTGGATTTGAGCAAGGATGAATTGGCCCAAGCCAGGCGTGGCTCGAAGTTTGTCCCGATGCGCGATCCCGGCATGCTCAAGGATGCGCACTTTCTATTTGCCGTCAGCGCCAAGCGAGCGATGCTGGAAAACAATGACGGGACTGCAGGCAGGAGCTTTCAATCCGCGATAAACAGCCTCAACGACGGTGAGGACGAAACGGGGCCCGGGGAAGGCTTCAAGCGTCTGGGCTTGCGCCAGCATATGAAAGAAGTTCCGGTCAGTGCGTTTGCTGATAAATCATTGATCGGTATGGTCAACAGGAGCAGGCACTCTGTAGCAGTGGTTGATGGGTGTGAGGAGATGTATGGGACTAAAGCGGGAAGACCGCGGTTTGGACGGGCTATTGCATTGGTTGGCTAACGGGCCGTCCATAAAACAATAAGAAGATGATCGTTGCTGCGCAACACGTTAAATCTATAACTAGATCTTGTTGAACTTATTATCTGACTGAGTGCAGTTCATGGCGTGCAGAAAATACTGTATGCCGTGTTCATGCACTTTCTTTTTATGCCTGAGCGCAGTGCACAAGTGGCAGCGTTACCACGGGCTGTTGTGTGTTCGCCCTTTAAAGGAGTGCTCCATGATTACGATGAATACGGGTTATGCAATGAGTACGGCGGTCCATCATCCGGCGCGTGTATACGGGGGCGAAAATAAATCCGTCGACAGTGTAAGTACTTTGAATTCTACCGAGCGACAGTTCGGTGAGCATTTTGATACGAGCAGCCATTCTGCTGTTATCCAGATGATGATATCGACCTTCGGTCCTGCGCGCGCTGATCTATTTGATGAAGTAAAGCGCGTTGGCTCGGGGTATGACGTTACGCTGAAAGACGGTTATAAGTTGCATGTTGCCGATCATGAAGTGCATGGCACTGTCTCAGCGTCGAGATTTGTCGGTGGTGATGCCAGTACAGTGGAAAACGCGAATTTCGCATTGGCTGTCTTCGTCAAGCGCAAACAATTGTCCAGTTCCGACAGCCGTATCAGCAGCAGCTTTAACGCGGCCTTGACCACGTCCTTACAGGGTGAGACTGCATCGAACCTGCTCAAGGGCATGGGCATGGGCCGTTTTATGCAGCAGATCCCTTCGGAGCAACTCGTCGGCAAGAACTCCGTCGGCGTCATGGAGGCGCATAACTTCGGTGCCGCGTTGATTCGGGATGGGGTGGCGCATCGGTTTGACCGTCAATATCGCCCCGACCGTCCCTACGTCTACGTGCTGGACAAGGAGGGGCAAACGGCTAAGCCGGTCAAGCGGGATGTGCCGGTTGCTCCGGTCGATGTTCCCCACGTCGATACGCCGTCCACCCGGCGTGGCCGCAAGCCCGTTGACATTCTCAGCGGATTTAACGCGGCCGAGCGAGGATTCGGTGAGGTTGTTGATGGCAGCAGCCATGCCTGCGTCATAAAAATGATGATGATGAGGTTTGGTCCAGACGCCACGGATATGTTCGAGAAAGTCACCCCGGCGGGAGACGGTTATGACATCACGATGAAGGACGGTTTCGAACTGCATTTTTCCCGGCAAGAGTTGCAGCAAGCGACCACGGCCTCGCGTTTCGCTGGGAACAACCCCGACGCGGTGAAGCAGGCCAACTTCATGCTGGCGGCGTACACGAAACGCAAGCAGATGACCCGCGGTGACCAGGACCCTGGGGCATCGTTTGAAAAGGTTTTATCGAACACGCTCAAAGGCGATACGGAATACCGCGTGTTGAAGGGCTTGGGCATGACTGGCTTCTTGCGCATCGTGCCACCCGCCAAGATGCAGGAGCAGGGCGCGGTGGGGGTGGTCAGTACTTTTGGCTATTCGAGTGCCTTGGTACTGGATGGCCTGCAGCACAGCAATGGTGACAAGCCATCTATCGTCAAATCTTATGGCTACATGCTCGCCGAGGAGGTACCGGACGGAGTGCCCGTTGGTTCAAGCTCGCGGCCCCCGCCTATTTCCAATGTACCGGTCGGGGTCAGGCCTGGGGATATCTGGAGTGGATTCTATCAAGGTGTCGAGGGGAACTGTGTCACGGTATCGGCGATCAAGGCGGCGATGATGAAGTATGGGCAAAGTCCCCGGGGCATCTATAAAAACATCACCGAGACCCGCGACGGTTACACCGTGACGATGCGCGATTCCAGCAAGGTCAGCTTGACCCATGCCGAACTGAAAACAGCCCGGGAACACTCGAATTTCAAAGGCACCGACGCCGGCCTGCTCAAGGATGCGAATTTCCTGTACGCCGTCAGCGCCAAGCGGGCGCAAATGGAGAACCACGAGTTTCGTGCCGGCGAGAGCTTTGAAGCGGCGATGAGCACGCTCAATGATGGCGAGACCCCTGGTGATGCACTGCGGCGTCTGGGTTTGTTCGCCTTTACCCGAAGCAGCAGCGTCCAGGCGCTGGCAGATGGTGCAACCGGCACGTTGGCGAACTTCATGCATTCTGTTGTCGTCGTTGATGGGGCTTTTGATGATTACGGGTATAAACACCCACTGAAATCATCAAGCTGGATGGATGAAGAGGGCACGGCGCTAACGCTGGTTTAGGTTTAAAGGTGCAGAGTTTGAGAAACACAGGCCACGAGATCTCGTGGTCTTTTTTCTGCGCGCAGAAAAGACAAGTCCGATGGTAGCCGGCTGCATATGCCTTGCAATCTGTGTCCGCATAGGTAGTTGGCCTCGGCTACTCTCATCGACTCTGGAACCTCCTGCTCATGGATGAAATTCAACAGCATTGGCTGTATGCCCTGTCTGCTCCCATGGTGTCCATCAACCCTGGCGCCGGTTATCTCGAGGCGCCGCCCAGCAGCGCCGGGGAGTGCTTTGCATCCTGCATGGTAGGTGTGCCCGAAAATGGAAAGCACTTGAACCTACAGGCTCAAAAAGCAGCTGCCCATCAGGAAAATCCGGTGCAACTTATTCCGATGAAGTGGCCTGGGGCATTCGCTTCAGTACCTGCCTGAACCCTTCCACCGGCAAGGGCCGACTGTGCAGATACCCCTGATACAAATGACACCCAAGCCCCTGCAAAAACGCCAGTTGCTCAGGGGTTTCCACTCCTTCGGCAATGACGTCCAGGTTCAAGCTGCGCGCCATGGCCACAATGGCACGGATGATCTCCGCATCGTTGGGGTCATGGGTGGCGTCGCGCACAAACGACTGGTCGATCTTCAGCGCATCCACCGGCAGGCGCTTGAGGTAGGTCAGCGACGAATAGCCGGTGCCGAAATCATCCATCGCAAAACTCACGCCGAGCTTTTTCAGGCGGCGCATTTTGCTGATGGTGTCGTCCAGATTCTGGATCACGATGCCTTCGGTGATTTCCAGCTTCAGCAGGGTATAAGGCAGGTGGTGGGTGCGCAGGCTGCGTTCTACCCGTTCGACAAAATCATTCTGGCGAAACTGCCGCGGGCTGATGTTGACGCACAGGCTGAAGTTCAGCGGGTCTACCAGGCCCTCGGCAATCAACTGCGCGAAGGTGCTGCAGGCTTCGTCGAGGATCCAGGTGCCGACTTCAAGGATCAGGCCGCTGTCTTCCAGGACCTTGATGAATTCCGTCGGGGACTGTGCGCCCAACTGCGGATGTTGCCAGCGCACCAGGGCCTCGGCGCCGACGATGGTGTTGCCGCGCGCATCCACCTGGGGTTGGTAATGCACGCTGAACTCGCCGCGGGACAGGGCCAGGCGCAGGTCGGTTTCCATGCGCAGCCGCTCGCTGGCGGTTTTCTGCATGCTGTTGTGGAACATCTGGATGGTGTTGCGCCCTGAATCCTTGGCCCGGTACAGGGCGATGTCGGCGCGCTTGAGCAAATCGGCCGGGGTTGAGCCGTGATCGGGGATCAGCGCCACGCCAATGCTCGGGGTGACTTGCAGGCGGTGGCCATCCAGGAACATCGGTTCGGATAACAGTTCGCGCAGGGTATCGGCCAGCTCCTGGACCTGAGTGCTGACTTGTGGGCGCGTGCCTTCCAGGCCGCTGAGCAGCACCACAAACTCATCGCCGCCCAGGCGTGCCACGGTGTCTTCCATGCGCACACTGGCTTCGAGGCGTGCAGTGACGATCTTCAGCACCGTGTCGCCGACCGGGTGGCCGAGGGAATCGTTGATGTGCTTGAAATGGTCCAGGTCAAGAAACAGCAGGGCGCCCCGCAGGTTGTGGCGCTTGAGCAGGGCGATCTGCTGGCTCAGGCGGTCCATCAACAGGGCGCGGTTGGGCAGGTTGGTCAGGGGGTCGTGATAGGCCAGGTGGCGAATCTGCGCCTGGGCGTTTTTCAGCAGGCTGACGTCCCGGGCGGTCAGCAACAGGCAGGGGGTTTCATTGAGGGTGATGGGCTCCACCGACACTTCAACCGCCAGCACTTCGCCGCGTTTGTTGTGCCAGAGCATTTCCAGGTGATGAATGCGGCCCTTGATCTGCAACTCGGCCAATAACGCCGCGCGCTGGTTTTCATCGGCCCAGATGCCGATCTGGTACAGCGTCAGGCCGATCGCTTCTTCGGCGCGGTAGCCGGTGAGGCGGCAGAAACCGTCATTGACCTCCACGTAGCGCCCGGTATCGCGCTCGGTGATCGACACCGCATCGGGGCTGGAATGAAAGGCCTTGGCGAACTTCTCTTCGCTGGCCTTGAGCGCCGCTTCCGAGCGCTGTTGTTGGGTGATGTCCCGCAGGGTGGTGACGATGCAGGGTTGGTCGCTGACCTGGATCAGGCGGCTGGATATCACACAGTTCAGGGTCTGGCCGTTCTTGTGATGAACGGTGATTGCCACGTTGCTCAGGGATTGTTCGCGGATCACCTGCTCGATGCGCTGCAGGCGTTGGCTGGACTCCTCCCACAAGCCGATCTGCTCGGCGTTGTTGTTGAGCACCTCGGCGGCGGTCCAGCCGAAGGTCTGGGTGAAGGCCGGGTTGATCTCGATAAACTGGCCGGTCTCCAGGCGCGTCACGCAGATTGGGTCGGGGCTGGCGAGGAACAGGCTGGCGAATTTTTCTTCGGATGCGATCAGGCGCTGCTCACGTTCAACCTGGTCGGTGATGTCGAGCAGGGTCCCGGCCATTCGCAACGGTACGCCCGTGTCATCGCGATACAGGCGGGCGCGGCTTTCCAGGTAGCGTGAACTGCCGTCTTCCAGTTGCACGCGGTAGGTCAGTTGGTAGTTGCCCGCCGGGCCTTCGCGCAGGGTGCGGTAGGCGTTGCGCATGCTCTCGCGCTCTTCCTGGGGCATGCCTTCAAAGAAGGCCTCGAAGGATTCGTGGAACGGTTGGGGTTCCAGCCCGTGCAGTTGGGCGGCGCGGGCCGAGCCATAGAGCATGCCGCTGGGGATGTGCCAGTCCCAGGTGCCCAGTTGCGCCGAGTCCAGGGCCAGGTCCAGGCGTTCCTGGCTGTCCTTGAGGGCCTGCTCGGCATTCTTGCGCTCGGTGGTGTCGAGGAAGGTGCTGATCAGGTAGTCCTCGCCGTCCAGCTCGACTTTCTGGGCGCTGAGGGTGCCATCGTGGACCTGCCCGTTGCTGGCGCGAAACTGCACTTCCATGGTGATGGGGGCGCCTTTGCGCTGGGTGGCCTTGACCAGATGCGCGCGTTGTTCGGGGTGTACCCAGAGGCCCAGCTCCAATGTGCTGCGGCCAATGGCATCGGCCAACGGCCAGCCGAACAGGCTTTCGAAATACTGGTTGGCTTCGCTGATCAGGCCGTCCGCCTGGCGGGTCAGCAGGACCATCAGCGGGCACAAATGGAACAGGGTGGCGAAGCGCTTTTCCGAATGGCTGAGGGCGTGTTCGCGCTCGCGCTGGTGGGTGATTTCGCGGATCACCCCGATCATTCGACGACGCCCGGCCTTGTCCGGTAGCAGGCTGCCGTTGATTTCCAGCCAGTGCAGGCTGCCATCGGGCCATTGGATACGGTGGTGCATGGCCTGGACAGCGGGTTCGCCGGCCAGCACCGCATGAAAGGCCCGGACCACCTTGGTGCGGTCCTCGGGGGCCAGCAGGTCCAGGTACTCCAGGTCTTCAGGCAGCGGCTGGCGCGGGTCGAAGCCGAACAGGGCCTGAGTGCCTCGGGACCAGCTGATCCGGCCGGTATCGATTTCCCAGCTCCAGGCGCCCAGCCGGGCAGCGTTGAGCGCCGCCAGCAGTTGCGGCGCGCTGTCCCAGCTTTGCTCCGCCTCCTGTGGGTCCAGGGCGTAGATGCGGGGCAGGGGTGGCACGGTATCGACGGGGTTGCGCATTATCAAAGGGCCTTGGCTCGATGGGCGTTCGGCGCGGGTTCCACGGTCTACGGGCCACGGCGATTCAAGCCTGATTCCCTGGCAGATCGACCTGTGCATCCAATAGGCTCATGAAAGCCCGCGCAGCGTTCGACAGCGTCCTTTCGGTGTGCACGATATAGCCTAGCTGGCGACTGAGCTGTATGCCCGGCAAAGCGATGCGTGCCACCTGGTCATCGAGCATGGTGCGCGGCAACACGCTCCAGGCAAGGCCAATGGAGACCATCATCTTGATGGTTTCCAGGTAGTTGGTGCTCATGGCGATGTTTGGCGTCAGGCCCTGGGCCTCGAACAGCCGCTGCACGATATGGTGGGTAAAGGTGTTGCCGCCGGGAAACACCGCCGGGTGCCGGGCGATGTCCGCCAGGCTGACGCTGCCGTTGCTGATCAGGCTGTGTTCCGGCGCCACCACGAAATCCAGCGGGTCGTCCCACACCGGGGTGGCCCGCACCAGCGTGTGGGGCTCCGGCGCCAGGGTGATTACGGCCACTTCGGCGCGGCCATGGAGGATTTCTTCGTAGGCCACTTCCGAATCGAGAAACTGAATGTCCAGCGCGACATTCGGGTATTCCCGGGTGAACGTGCGCAGGACCGGTGGCAAGCGGTGCAGGCCGATGTGATGGCTGGTGGCCAGAGTGAGACGACCGCTGACCTCGCCGGTCAGGTTGGTCAGGGCGCGGCGGGTGTCGTCCAGTACATTGAGAATCTGATACGCCCGGGGCAGCAGCGCCCGTCCGGCTTCGGTGAGGCCGACTTCACGCCCCAGCCGGTCGAACAGGCGCACCTTTAATTGTTGCTCCAGGCCGGCGATGCGCTTGCTGATGGCCGGTTGGGTCAGGTGCAGGCGTTCACCGGCACCGGAGAAGCTGCCGGTCTCGGCGATGGCGATAAAGGCATTGAGGTTGGCCAGGTCCATTGTGCTATTCCAGTTGGTAATCCAAAGCATAAAAAATATGAATTTGAGTTATTTAATGTAGCGCCATACCATCAGCCTCACAAGCCAAAGGGTTATTGAATCGTTCAAGGCCCGGGGCATAGAAACACCTGATGAGGACCGCGTGATGGCCGGCAAAACGCTTTACGACAAGCTTTGGGATTCCCATGAAGTGAAACGGCGCGATGATGGGTCGTCGCTGATCTACATCGACCGTCACATCATCCATGAAGTGACCTCGCCCCAAGCGTTCGAAGGCCTGCGACTGGCCGGGCGCAAGCCTTGGCGCGTCGACTCGATCATCGCCACCCCGGACCACAACGTGCCGACCACCCCGGAGCGTAAAGGCGGGATCGACGCCATCGTCGACACCGTGTCGCGCCTCCAGGTGCAGACCCTCGATGATTACTGCGACGAATATGGCATCACCGAATTCAAGATGAATGACGTGCGTCAAGGCATCGTTCACGTGATCGGCCCGGAGCAGGGCGCTACCTTGCCCGGCATGACCGTGGTTTGCGGCGACTCCCACACCTCTACCCACGGGGCGTTTGGCGCCCTGGCCCACGGTATTGGTACCTCCGAGGTGGAACATGTATTCGCCACCCAGTGCCTCGTCGCCAAGAAAATGAAGAACATGTTGGTGTCGGTGGAAGGTGAGTTGCCTTTCGGCGTCACTGCCAAGGACATCGTCCTCGCCGTGATCGGCAAGATCGGCACCGCCGGCGGTAACGGCCACGCCATCGAATTCGCCGGCAGCGCGATTCGCGACCTGTCCATCGAAGGCCGCATGACCATCTGCAACATGTCCATCGAAGCCGGTGCCCGCGTGGGCATGGTGGCGGCGGACGAAAAGACCATTGCCTACGTCAAGGGTCGCCCGTTCGCACCTGCCGGTGCTGATTGGGACGCCGCTGTCGAAGCCTGGAAAGACCTGGTTTCCGACGCCGATGCGGTGTTCGACACCGTGGTTACTCTCGATGCCGCCCAGATCAAGCCGCAAGTCAGCTGGGGCACCTCGCCGGAAATGGTGTTGGCCGTTGACCAGAACGTGCCGGACCCGGCCAAGGAAACCGACCTGGTCAAGCGTGGTTCCATTGAGCGCGCCTTGAAGTACATGGGCTTGAAAGCCAACCAGGCGATTACCGACATCCAGCTGGATCGCGTGTTCATTGGCTCCTGCACCAACTCGCGGATCGAGGATTTGCGCGCTGCGGCGGTGATCGCCAAGGGCCGCAAAGTCGCCTCGACCATCAAGCAGGCGATCGTGGTGCCAGGTTCGGGCCTGGTCAAGGCCCAGGCTGAAGCCGAAGGCCTCGACAAGATCTTCCTCGAAGCCGGTTTTGAATGGCGCGAGCCGGGTTGCTCGATGTGCCTGGCGATGAACCCGGACCGTTTGGAGTCGGGCGAGCATTGCGCGTCCACCTCCAACCGTAACTTCGAAGGGCGTCAGGGCGCCGGTGGCCGTACCCACCTCGTCAGCCCGGCCATGGCTGCTGCGGCTGCCGTCAACGGTCGTTTCATCGACGTTCGCGAATTGATCTGAGGAATACCCGATGAAAGCTTTTACTCAACACACCGGTTTAGTCGCGCCGTTGGACCGTGCCAACGTGGACACCGACCAGATCATTCCCAAGCAGTTCTTGAAATCGATCAAGCGCACCGGTTTTGGCCCGAACCTGTTCGACGAGTGGCGCTACCTGGACGTGGGCTACGCCTACCAGGACAACTCCAAGCGCCCGCTGAACAAGGACTTTGTGCTCAACGCCGAGCGTTACCAGGGTGCCAGCGTGTTGCTGGCCCGGGAAAACTTCGGTTGCGGCTCCAGCCGTGAGCACGCGCCGTGGGCCCTGGAAGAATATGGCTTTCGCAGCATCATCGCGCCGAGCTACGCCGACATCTTCTTCAACAACAGCTTCAAGAACGGCTTGCTGCCGATCATCTTGAGCGATGCCGAAGTGGATGAGTTGTTCCAGCAGGTGGAAGCCGATGTGGGCTACCAGTTGACCATCGACCTGGCGGCACAGACCGTGACCCGTCCGGACGGCAAGGTGTATCACTTTGAAGTGGACGCCTTCCGCAAGCACTGCCTGATCAATGGCCTGGACGACATCGGCCTGACCTTGCAGGACGGTGATGCGATTGCAGCGTTTGAAACCAAACACCGGGCCAGCCAGCCTTGGTTGTTTCGCGACGCTTGATTCCATGTAGACCGGACTGGCCCCTTCGCGAGCAAGCCCGCTCCCACATTTGATTGCATTTCAACTGAAGGAACTCGGTCGAATGTGGGAGCGGGCTTGCTCGCGAAAGGGCCAGCAACAGCAACACAAAAACCAGGGACATCATCATGACCAGCACTGCCCACACCCAAGTCGTGCAAAAACAATTCGGCGAACAGGCCTCGGCCTACCTGAGCAGCGCAGTACATGCTCAAGGCACCGAGTTCGCGCTGCTCCAGGCCGAACTGGCCGGGCAGGGCGCTGCACGACTGCTGGACCTGGGTTGCGGCGCCGGTCATGTGAGTTTCAACGTGGCACCGTTGGTCAAGGAAGTGGTGGCGTACGACCTGTCCCAGCAGATGCTTGACGTGGTCGCCGCCGCTGCCGTGGACCGTGGCCTGGACAACATCCGCACCGTGCACGGCGCCGCCGAGCGCTTGCCGTTTGCCGATGGCGAATTCGACTTCGTGTTCAGCCGCTACTCGGCGCACCATTGGAGCGACCTGGGCCTGGCCCTGCGTGAAGTGCGCCGGGTGCTCAAGCCGGGTGGCGTGGCCGCTTTCGTGGATGTCTTGTCACCGGGCAGCCCGCTGTTGGACACTTACCTGCAAACCGTCGAAGTGCTGCGCGACACCAGCCACGTGCGTGACTATTCCGCCGGCGAGTGGATGCGCCAGCTCAGCGAAGCCGGTTTGCATGTGCGCAACAGCAGCCGCCAGCGCCTGCGCCTGGAATACACCTCGTGGGTCGAGCGCATGCGCACCCCAGAGGTATTGCGTGCCGCGATCCTGGAGCTGCAAAAGGCAATGGGCCAGGAAGTGCGCGATTATTTCGAGATTCAAGCCGACGGCACCTTCAGCACCGACGTGCTGGTGGTGTGGGCCGAACGCTGATTAATTTTTCCCGACCTGCCCACGGGCGGGTCGCTTGATGAAATGAGGAACGCATGAGCAAGCAGATTCTGATTCTCCCTGGCGACGGCATTGGTCCGGAAATCATGGCCGAAGCGGTCAAGGTGCTGGAAGTGGCTAACGCCAAGTACAGCCTGGGCTTCGAACTGAGCCACGACGTGATCGGCGGCGCGGCCATCGACAAGCACGGCGTGCCTCTGGCCGACGAAACCCTGGAGCGTGCCCGCGCAGCCGACGCCGTGCTGCTGGGCGCCGTGGGTGGCCCGAAATGGGACAAGATCGAACGTGACATCCGCCCTGAGCGCGGCCTGCTGAAGATCCGTGCGCAACTGGGCCTGTTCGGCAACCTGCGCCCGGCGATCCTTTACCCGCAACTGGCGGACGCTTCCAGCCTGAAGCTGGAAATCGTCGCGGGCCTGGACATCCTGATCGTCCGCGAACTGACCGGCGGTATCTACTTCGGCTCGCCACGGGGCGTGCGCGAGTTGGAGAATGGCGAGCGTCAGGCCTACGACACCCTGCCGTACAGCGAGAGTGAAATCCGCCGTATCGCCCGTGTCGGTTTCGACATGGCCCGTGTGCGTGGCAAGAAGGTCTGCTCGGTGGACAAGGCCAACGTATTGGCGTCCAGCCAGCTGTGGCGTGAAATCGTCGAAGAAGTCGCCAAGGACTACCCGGACGTCGAGCTGAGCCACATGTACGTCGACAACGCCGCCATGCAGCTGGTGCGTGCGCCGAAGCAGTTCGACGTGATCGTCACCGACAACCTGTTCGGCGACATCCTGTCCGACCAGGCCTCGATGCTTACCGGTTCCATCGGCATGCTGCCGTCGGCCTCCCTGGATGCCAACAACAAGGGCATGTACGAGCCGTGCCACGGTTCGGCGCCGGACATCGCCGGGCAGGGCATTGCCAACCCGTTGGCGACCATTTTGTCGGTGTCGATGATGCTGCGTTACAGCTTCAACCTGACCGACGCCGCGGATGCCATCGAGCAGGCCGTGAGCCTGGTGCTCGACCAGGGCCTGCGCACTGGCGACATCTGGTCCCAGGGTTGCACCAAGGTCGGTACGCAAGAAATGGGCGACGCAGTAGTCGCCGCGCTGCGGAATCTGTAATCTCTCGGGCCCGCTTGCAGATGTTGCTGCAAGGCGGCCCACTTTTGAACAAGGTGTAGTTGCGATGAAACGTGTAGGTCTGATCGGTTGGCGCGGTATGGTCGGTTCCGTGCTCATGCAGCGGATGCTGGAAGAGCAGGATTTCGATCTTATTGAGCCGGTGTTTTTCACCACCTCCAATGTAGGTGGTCAAGGGCCGTCCGTGGGCAAGGACATTGCTCCGCTCAAGGACGCCTACAACATTGAAGAACTGAAGACCCTCGACGTCATTCTGACCTGCCAGGGTGGCGACTACACCAGCGAAGTCTTCCCCAAGCTGCGCGAAGCCGGCTGGCAGGGTTACTGGATCGACGCCGCTTCCAGCCTGCGCATGCAGGATGACGCGGTGATCGTGCTGGACCCGGTCAACCGCAAGGTGATCGACCAGCAACTGGACGCGGGCACCAGGAACTACATCGGCGGCAACTGCACCGTCAGCCTGATGCTGATGGGCCTGGGCGGCTTGTTCGAAGCCGGCCTGGTGGAGTGGATGAGCGCCATGACCTATCAGGCGGCCTCCGGTGCCGGCGCGCAGAACATGCGTGAACTGATCAAGCAGATGGGCGCGACCCACGCCGCTGTCGCCGATCAACTGGCTGACCCGGCCAGCGCGATCCTCGACATCGACCGCCGTGTGGCCGAGGCCATGCGCAGCGAGGCCTACCCGACCGAGAACTTCGGTGTGCCATTGGCCGGCAGCCTGATCCCGTGGATCGACAAGGAATTGCCTAACGGCCAGAGCCGTGAAGAGTGGAAGGCCCAGGCCGAGACCAACAAGATCCTCGGTCGCTTCAAGAGCCCGATCCCGGTGGACGGTATCTGCGTGCGCATCGGCGCCATGCGTTGCCACAGCCAGGCGTTGACCATCAAGCTGAACAAAGACGTGCCGATCGCCGATATCGAAGGGCTGATCAGCCAGCACAACCCTTGGGTCAAGCTGGTGCCGAACAACCGTGATATCAGCATCCAGGAACTGAGCCCGAACAAGGTGACCGGTACCCTGAATGTGCCGGTTGGCCGTCTGCGCAAGCTGAACATGGGGACGCAGTACCTGGGCGCGTTCACCGTCGGCGACCAACTGCTGTGGGGCGCGGCTGAGCCGTTGCGTCGCATGCTGCGGATCTTGCTGGAGCGGTAATCGCTGCTGGTAATAAGAAACCCGCGTTCTGGTGACAGGCGCGGGTTTTTTATTGCGCGCTCGGGCCTCTTCGCGAGCAAGCCCGCTCCCACATTTGATCGCATTTCAACTGAAGAAACTCGCTCGAATGTGGGAGCGGGCTTGCTCGCGAAGAGGCCATCAGCCACACCACAACCCCCAGGTTAATTGCCTCACCCCCAGCCACCCGGTAAAGTGCCGCTCCCCCCGCAATGCCCGAGGCAGCCCCCATGACCCAGACCTTTGATATTGCCGTGATCGGCGCCACCGGCACCGTTGGCGAAACCCTGGTGCAGATCCTCGAAGAGCAGGACTTCCCGGTAGGCAGCCTGCACCTGTTGGCCAGCAGCGAGTCGGCCGGGCATTCGGTGCCGTTTCGTGGCAAGAACGTGCGGGTGCGGGAAGTCGATGAATTCGATTTCAGCAAAGTCCAACTGGTGTTCTTCGCCGCCGGCCCTGCGGTCACCTTGAGTTTTGCCCCGCGCGCCACCGCTGCGGGCTGCACCCTGATCGACTTGTCCGGCGCCTTGCCGGCCGATCAGGCGCCGCAGGTAGTGCCGGAAGCCAACGCGCAGATCCTCGATGGCCTGAAAAAACCTTATCAGGTCAGCAGCCCAAGCCCGTCGGCCACTGCCCTGGCCGTGGTGCTGGCGCCACTGCGCGGCTTGCTGGACATTCAGCGCGTCAACGTCACCGCCAACCTCGCCGTTTCCGCCCAGGGCCGTGAGGCTGTCAGCGAACTCGCCCGGCAGACCGCCGAGTTGCTGAATGTGCGCCCGCTGGAGCCGAAGTTCTTCGACCGGCAAATGGCCTTTAACCTGCTGGCCCAGGTCGGCAAGCCTGACGCGCAAGGCCACACCGCCCTGGAAAAACGCCTGGTGCACGAATTGCGCGCCGTGCTGGAAATGCCTTTGCTAAAGATTTCCGTCACTTGCGTTCAAGCCCCGGTGTTTTTTGGCGATAGCCTGACTGTGTCACTGCAATTGGGGGCAGCGGTGGATCTCGCTGCCGTCAACCGTGCCCTGGACTCGGCACCGGGTGTCGAGTTGGTGGAAGAGGGCGATTACCCCACGGCTGTGGGCGATGCGGTCGGTCAGGACGTGGTCTACGTGGGCCGGGTTCGTGCCGGTGTTGATGACCCTGCGGAACTAAATATGTGGTTGGCGTCAGATAACGTACGCAAAGGGGCGGCACTGAACGCCGTACAGCTGGCGCAGTTGTTGATAAAAGGCCTTGTGTAAAAGATACTTGGCGGCAATTTGTAGATTGATTCTAGCCAAGCGCTATGCTTGGCCCCAAGCTGGAAAAATTGCGCGTCGGTGACCTATCGGCTCGCCATGCCTAATGGCAGCGGTTACCCACCTTCTCGCCGGCCGGGGAGTGTTCAAAAAGGATGAGGCTATGGTTCAAGTTCGCAAACTGGTGTTAGCAATAGCGGCCGCCTCGGCGCTGTCCTCCGGTATGGCGCAAGCACTGCAGCTTGGGGAGATGACCCTCAAGTCGAAGCTGAACCAGCCGCTGTCGGTGGAAATCGAGTTACTCGATGTCGGTGGCCTGACCGCCTCCGAGATCACCCCCAGCCTCGCGTCGTCCCAGGCCTTTGTGGATGCGGGCGTCGATCGCCAGGCGTTCCTGAACGACCTGACCTTTACCCCGGTGGTCAATCCCAACGGCCGCAGTGTGGTGCGTGTCACCTCCAGCAAGCCGCTGCCGGATTCCTACGTGCGTTTCCTGCTGCAGGTGCAATGGCCCAACGGTCGCCTGATGCGCGACTACAGCGTGTTGCTGGACCCGGCCAAGTTCGACCAGTCGACCCCGGCCGCCGGTGCACCTGCACCCGCGCCACGCTTGAGTGCGCCTGCGACGACGGCTCCGGCAGTCACCAAGGCCAAGGAACACACCACGACTTCCCGTGACACCTTGTGGGAAATCGCCGCGAAAAACCGCAATGGCGCCTCGGTGCAGCAGACCATGCTGGCCATTCAGGCGCTGAACCCTGACGCCTTTATCGACGGCAACATCAACCGCATGAAAACCGGCCAGGTCCTGCGCCTGCCGGATTCAGGGCAAAGCACCAGCCTGCCGCAGCCAGAGGCGATTGCTGAAGTGACGGCGCAAAACGCGGCGTGGCGCGAGGGCCTCCGTGGCGGCAATCAGCTCGCCGGCAAGGCGCAGTTGGACGCGACCAAGCGTACCCAGGCGGGTAATGCGCCGTCGCAGACCAATACCAAGGACAATTTGAGTCTGGTCTCGGCCGAAGCGGCCAGGAAAGGCGGGAAGGGCGCGGCGGGCGACAGCCGGGCCTTGAACAACAAGCTGGCGGTGACCCAGGAAAGCCTGGATTCGACCCGTCGCGAGAATGAAGAACTGAAAAGCCGCATGGCTGACCTGCAAAGTCAGCTGGACAAGCTGCAGCGGCTGATCGAGCTCAAGAACAACCAGCTGGCCAAGTTGCAGACCCCGGGTGGCGCTGCGGCGCAGCCTGCTGCAACGGCGGCGATGCCGGCCGAGCTGGCTGCACAAGCGGCTGCGCCGGCAGCGGCAGCTCCGGCAGCAACCCCCGCGGCTGCGCCGGTCGAGACCCCGGTCAAGCCGGATGCGGCACCTGCCAGCACTGAAGGTAAATTCAACGACCTGCTGACCAACCCGATCGTGCTGGGGGTGATCGGCGGCGCAGCGGGTTTGCTGGTGCTGTTGCTTCTGCTGCTGTGGGCCCGTCATCGCAATGCGCGGCTTGAAGAAGAAAAGCACCTGCGCATGGCACGGGCCCTGGCTGAAGAGCCGGAATTTGCGCCGAACATTGATCACGATCTGCCATCTGACAGTTTCGAAGGCCTTGATGTACCGCCGCCGAACGTCAAGCTGGCTCCAGCTCCAGCTCCAGCTCCAGCTCCAGCTCCAGCTCCGGCGGCGGTGGTTGCCCCGGTGATTGCCCCGGTGGTCGCACCTGTTGCTGTGCAGCGTCCGACCGACGCCCTGGCGCAAGCCCAGTCGCATATCGACCGTGGCCACCTGAACCAGGCTGCGGAAGTGCTGGAAGATGCAATCAAGCAAGAGCCCGCCCGCAGTGACCTGCGTCTCAAGCTGATGGAAGTCCACGGCTTGCAGGGCAACAAGGACGGGTTTGTCACCCAGGAGCGCCAGTTGGTCGCCAATGGCGACAACCATGCCCAGGTCGAACAGCTGAAAAGCCGCTTCCCGGCCATGGCCGTGTTCGCAGCAGGCGTCAGCGCTGCCGTTGCCGCTGCCGCTCTCGACGCCCAATACGTCAAGGACCTGCTCAAGGACGACCCGGCACCGCCTGCACCTGAGCCTGCGCCGGACGCGTTTGACACTGACTTCGACCTCAGCCTGGACGATCTGGAGGCTGCTTCGCCAGCTGTGGTCCGCCCGACGTCGGACGACGACCTGAGCTTTGAATCGGTGCTGCAACAGCAGACCGAGGCCAAGGCCAGCGCGGAAGACCTGTCGGATTTCGACCTGGACCTGCAACTCGATCCACCCTCGTCGACCCAGTCAGACGACGACTTCCTCTCCGGCCTTGAAGACCAGATGAAGGACCTGCCGCCGGTAGAGCCGCCGACACTGACGCCGGCCGACCTGGACGACCTCGACCTGCCGGAGGATTTCGACCTGTCCCTGGCCGACGAACCCGAGGCGCCTGCAGCGGCCAAGCCGGACGCGTTTGCGTCGGAGCTTGATGATGTCAACGCCGAGCTGGATCGCCTGTCGCAAAGCCTGGAACATCCGCCAATCGAACCGTCCTTCACCGCCGACGACGCGGCGTTGGGTGGCGATGAGCCGGAATTCGACTTCCTCTCCGGTACCGACGAAGTGGCCACCAAGCTCGACCTGGCGCAGGCCTACATCGACATGGGCGACGCCGACGATGCGCGGGACATTCTTGGCGAGGTGCTCAAGGAAGGCGATGACGGTCAGAAGGGCGAAGCCAAGGAAATGCTCAGCCGGTTGGCTTGATACGCGCGGTAAATACAACGGCAGCCTTCGGGCTGCCGTTTTGCCATCCAGGCACCAAACCCATGGCGTCCCAGGCGCGCGGCCTTATAATGGCCGCCTTTGCGCAACTCATCAGGCTCTCAGTTCTTGGCAAATATAGATAACGCGGTCGCCGAAATGGCGGCCGCAGGCTTTTTCAGAATCGCCCTGGGCGTGGAATACAAAGGCTCGCGCTATCGTGGCTGGCAACGCCAGGCCTCCGGTGTGCCGACGGTGCAGGAAACCCTGGAGAAGGCCCTGTCGAAAGTCGCCGACTCACCGGTGTCGCTGATGTGCGCCGGGCGTACTGATGCCGGCGTGCACGCTTGCGGGCAAGTGGTGCACTTTGACACTCAGGCCGAGCGCTCGATGAAGGCATGGGTGATGGGCGCCAATATCAACTTGCCCCACGACGTCAGCGTCAGTTGGGCCAAGGTGATGCCGGCGGACTTTCACGCGCGCTTCAAGGCCATCGCCCGGCGTTATCGCTATGTGATCTACAACGATCAGATCCGCCCGGCCCATCTCAACGAAGAAATCACCTGGAACCACCGCCCGCTGGACGCCGAGCGCATGGCCGAGGCGGCCCAGCATCTTGTAGGTATCCACGATTTCAGCGCGTTCCGTGCCGGCCAGTGCCAGGCCAAGTCGCCGATCAAGGAAGTCCACCACCTGCGGGTGACGCGCCACGGCAAGATGATCGTGCTGGATATCCGCGCCGGCGCGTTCCTGCACCATATGGTGCGCAATATCGCCGGGGTGCTGATGACCATCGGTACCGGCGAACGCCCGGTGGAATGGGCCAGGGAAGTCCTGGAAAGCCGGATTCGCCGTACCGGCGGCGTCACGGCGCATCCGTTCGGCCTGTACCTGGTGGATGTGGAGTACCGCGACGAGTTCGAATTGCCCCAGCGATTCATCGGGCCACACTTCCTCACAGGTTTCAGCGAACTTGGCGGCTGACGCCCTCAAAAGCATTTGTTACCATCCGGGACTTTCCCGGACACGCCCTGAGGTTTCATCGACATGTCTGCCGTTCGCAGCAAGATTTGCGGGATTACCCGCATAGAAGACGCGTTGGCGGCGGTCGAGGCGGGGGCCGATGCCATCGGTTTCGTGTTTTATGCCAAAAGCCCGCGGGCGGTGAATGTGTTGCAGGCGCGGGCGATCATTGCCGCGTTGCCGCCGTTCGTGACCACCGTGGGGTTGTTCGTCAACGCCAGTCGCTGCGAGCTCAATGAAACCCTCGACGCCGTGCAACTGGACATGCTGCAGTTCCATGGCGATGAGAGTCCGGACGAGTGCGAGAGCTACCAGCGCCCGTACATCAAGGCGCTGCGGGTCAAGGCCGGGGACGATATTGCTGCGGCATGCGCTGCCTATGGCGGGGCTCGCGGGATTCTTCTCGACACCTACGTCGAAGGCGTTCCCGGTGGTACGGGCGAGGCGTTTGACTGGTCGTTGATTCCCGAAGGGTTGAGCAAGCCGATTATCCTCGCGGGCGGCCTGAATCCGGACAACGTGGCCAGTGCCATCCAGCAGGTTCGGCCGTATGCCGTGGACGTCAGCGGCGGGGTAGAGCAGGGCAAGGGCATCAAGGATCACGCAAGGATTCGCGCATTCATGCAGGCCGTGCGCGACAGCAGCGGGACGATGTGACGGCTGGCAGTCTGCCGCCGTCCATAACTACCACTGTGTAAAACAGCCCGGCGCCGCCTGTGGGAGGCCCGGAAATGAAGTGGCAACCCTGCACGGCAGGTTGTCTGGAAGGCTGAGGGCACAGGCAGGAAATGGCTGGTCGAACGTCTGACCCCGTCCAGTTTGTGTCATCGCCACATATGAATTTAGCTCAAGGGCATACGCGGGGCTGTGTTCAAGCCACCGGTACTGGAGAAAGAAAGCATGAGCAACTGGTTAGTAGACAAACTGATCCCTTCGATCATGCGTTCCGAGGTGAAGAAAAGCTCGGTTCCTGAAGGTCTTTGGCACAAGTGCCCATCCTGCGACGCGGTGCTGTACCGCCCGGAGCTGGAAAAGACCCTGGACGTTTGCCCCAAGTGCAATCACCACATGCGTATCGGCGCCCGCGCCCGCATTGATATTTTCCTCGACGCCGATGGTCGCTCCGAACTGGGCGCTGACCTGGAGCCGGTTGACCGTTTGAAGTTCCGCGACGGCAAGAAGTACAAGGACCGCCTGACCGCGGCCCAGAAGCAGACCGGTGAAAAGGACGCGCTGATTTCCGTCAGCGGCAAGCTGCTGGGCATGCCGGTGGTGGTTTCGGCCTTCGAATTCTCCTTCATGGGCGGCTCGATGGGCGCCATCGTCGGTGAGCGTTTCGTACGTGCCGCCAACTACGCGCTGGAAAACCGTTGCCCGATGATCTGCTTCGCCGCCTCCGGCGGTGCGCGGATGCAGGAAGCACTGATCTCGCTGATGCAAATGGCCAAGACCTCCGCGGTACTGGCGCGTCTGCGCGAAGAAGGTATTCCGTTCATCTCCGTGCTGACCGACCCGGTCTACGGCGGTGTGTCCGCCAGCCTGGCGATGCTGGGTGACGTGATCGTCGGTGAGCCGAAGGCGCTGATCGGCTTTGCCGGCCCGCGTGTTATCGAGCAAACCGTTCGCGAAAAACTGCCGGAAGGCTTCCAGCGCAGCGAGTTCCTGCTGGAGCACGGCGCGATCGACCTGATCATTCCGCGCGGCGAACTGCGTCCGCGCCTGGGTAGCCTGCTGGCGCAAATGATGGGCCTGCCGACACCTGTGTACGTCGCGCCTAAAATCGAGCCGATTGTCGTGCCACCGGTGCCTGCAAACATATGACCCAACGTACCCTGGGCGAATGGCTCGCCTACCTTGAGCAGTTGCATCCGTCAGCCATCGACATGGGCCTGGAGCGCTCGCAACAGGTAGCGGCCCGCCTCGGGTTGGGCCGGCCGGCGCCGCGTGTGATCACGGTGACCGGCACCAACGGCAAGGGCTCTACCTGCGCCTTTGTCGCGGCCTTGCTGCAAGCCCAGGGCCTGAAGGTCGGCGTGTACAACTCGCCGCACCTGCTGCGCTACAACGAGCGGGTGCAGCTCAATGGCGTCGAAGCCACTGACGAGCAACTCTGCGAAGCCTTCGCCGCACTTGATGCCGGGCGTGGCGAGATTTCCCTGACCTATTTCGAGATGGGCACCCTGGCGGCGTTCTGGCTGTTCGAGCGTGCGCAGCTGGATGTAGTGGTGCTGGAAGTCGGCCTGGGTGGGCGTCTGGACACGGTCAACGTGGTGGATGCCGACCTGGCGCTGATTACCAGTATTGGCGTCGACCATGCGGACTACCTGGGTAACACCCGTGAGTCCGTGGCCTATGAAAAAGCCGGGATCTTCCGCCAGGGCAAGCCTGCACTGTGCGGTGACCTGGACCCGCCGCATACCTTGCTGGACAAGGTGCGCGAGCTGGATTGCCCGTTCTTCCTGCGCGGGCGTGATTTCAATCTCGAGATTGGCGACCAATTCTGGCAATGGCGCGGGCTTGACGCGCGCGGTCAAACCGTCGAGTTGCGCGACTTGCCACTGCTGAACCTGCCGATGGAAAACGCCGCGCTCGCGCTGCAAGCCTACCTGTTGCTGGATTTGCCCTGGCATGCCGAGCAGATTGCCGCTACGTTGCAGGCTACTCGCGTGGTGGGGCGCCTTGACCGGCGCACGTTCGACTGGGAGGGCAAGCGCCTGAACCTGCTGCTGGACGTGGGGCATAACCCTCACGCCGCTGAATACCTGGCCAGGCGCCTGGCACGCACGCCGCCCGCCGGTCGCCGCCTCGCGGTGTTCGGGTTGTTGTCCGACAAGGACCTGGACGGCGTGGTTGCACCCTTGCTGGGCGACGTCCAGGCCTGGGCGGTTGCACCGCTGGATACGTCCCGCAGTCGTCCTGCCATCGAGTTGCAGGTTGCCTTGCAGAACCTTGGCGCGTCCGTGACGTCCCATGCAAGCGTGACAGCCGCCCTGGAAGCCCAGTGCGCGGTTGCGACGCCTGAGGATGAGATTCTGTTGTTCGGATCATTTTATTGTGTTGCCGAGGCGCTCGAATGGTTGGCCCGGCGCTCCACGGAGGAAGCTGCACATGGCATTACTGGATAGCGCATACAAGCAGCGAATGGTTGGAGCCCTGGTCCTGGTGGCGTTGGCGGTGATTTTCCTGCCGATGCTGTTTTCCCGTCAGGATGAGCAGCGCCAAGTGACCGTTGAAGCGCCAGCTGCGCCCCAGGCGCCTGCGGTGCCTCAGGTTCAGGTTGAGCCGGTGGTGGTTCCCGAGCCGCAAGCGCTGCCGGAAGAAGAGCCGGTGCCGACCGATGACGAAGTGGCTGCACAGCAAGCGCCGTCGATGCCGGTGCAGCCGAGCGTGCCGGTGGTTAAGCCTGCGCCTGCTGCTCCTGCAGTTGCTGCGAAGCCTGCGGCGCCGGCGCCAGCGCCAAAACCTGTGGCTCCGCAACCTGCGGCACCAGGCAAGCCGGACGTGGGCCAGAGCCGTATTGACCCGAATGGCTTGCCGATCAGTTGGTCGATCCAGCTGGCCAGCCTGGCTAACCGCGAAAGTGCTGATGCGTTGCAGAAGAAGCTGCGCACCCAGGGTTACAACGCCTATATCCGCAGCGCCGATGGCAAGAACCGGGTATTCATCGGGCCGCTGATCGAGCGGGCTGAAGCCGATCGCCTGCGGGACCTGTTGGATCGCCAGCAGAACCTCAAGGGTTTTGTGGTTCGCTTCCAGCCCGAAAAAGGCTGAGGCTGCAAGGATTCAAGCTGGAATGCGGTCAATGTGGGAGCGGGCTTGCTCGCGAAGCGGTTTATCAGTCAGCAGATTTATTGGCTGCCCCACCGCCTTCGCGAGCACGCCCGCTCCCACAGGTGTTTTGGGTGTGCCGCAACAGGCCGGTTTCCCCTATAACTCATTGATTTCAAATGCACTGCCAATCACAGCTTACCGATAGCCCAGCGCTCTGCTAAAATGCGCCGCCTTATCCGTCTGTAGGCTGAACTGTGCCATTTACCTGGGTTGATTGGGCGATCGTTGCAATCGTCGCCATCTCCGCTTTGATCAGTCTGAGCCGCGGCTTCGTCAAAGAAGCATTGTCGCTGCTGACATGGATCATCGCAGGAGTTGTAGCCTGGATGTTCGGCGGTTCATTGTCTGTCTACCTGGCCGGATACATCGAGACACCTTCGGCTCGCGTCATCGCGGGCTGCGCCATCATGTTCATCGCCACGTTGTTGGTGGGGGCAATGGTCAATTATCTTATCGGCGAATTGATACGCGTCACCGGCCTCTCCGGGACCGATCGATTTCTCGGCATGGCCTTCGGCGCCGCGCGTGGCGGCTTGCTGGTGGTCGTGGCGGTCGGGCTGTTGAGCCTGGGGCCGGTACAGCAGGATTCGTGGTGGCAGGAGTCGGTACTCGTGCCAAAATTTCTATTGGTTGCAGATTGGTCCAAAAACCTCATTTTGGGGTGGAGCAGTCAGTGGCTGGCCAGCGGGATCAGCGTACCCGCTGATCTTCCGTTCAAGGAACACCTCTTGCCGGCCAAAACGCCTCAGTAAGTTGTGTTCAGTCAAGATTCATTAAGTAGGGGTTGCGTCGCATGTGTGGCATCGTCGGTATCGTCGGTAAGTCGAACGTGAATCAGGCGCTGTATGACGCGCTAACCGTCCTCCAGCACCGCGGCCAGGATGCTGCCGGTATTGTGACCAGCCACGACGGCCGGTTATTCCTGCGCAAGGACAATGGTCTGGTGCGTGACGTGTTCCATCAGCGCCACATGCAGCGCCTGGTCGGGCACATGGGCATTGGCCACGTGCGCTACCCGACAGCGGGCAGCTCGACCTCGGCCGAAGCCCAGCCGTTCTACGTCAACTCGCCCTATGGCATCACCCTGGCGCACAACGGCAACCTGACCAACGTTGAACAACTGGCCAAGGAGATTTACGAATCTGACCTGCGCCACGTCAACACCAACTCGGACTCCGAAGTACTGCTGAACGTGTTCGCCCACGAGCTGGCCCAGCGCGGCAAGCTGCAGCCGACCGAAGAAGACGTGTTCGCTGCCGTGACTGACGTGCACAACCGCTGCGTCGGTGGCTATGCGGTAGTGGCGATGGTGACCGGCTACGGTATCGTCGGTTTCCGCGACCCCCACGGCATCCGCCCGATCGTGTTCGGCCAGCGTCATACCGACGAAGGCGTCGAGTACATGATCGCTTCCGAAAGCGTGTCCCTGGACGTGCTGGGCTTTACCCTGATTCGCGACCTGGCGCCGGGCGAAGCGGTCTACATCACTGAAGACGGCAAGCTGCACACCCGTCAGTGCGCACTGAACCCGAAACTCACCCCGTGCATCTTCGAACACGTCTACCTGGCGCGTCCGGATTCGATCATCGACGGTGTTTCGGTGTACAAGGCGCGCCTGCGCATGGGCGAGAAGCTGGCGGACAAGATCCTGCGCGAGCGCCCGGATCACGACATCGACGTGGTTATCCCGATCCCGGACACCAGCCGCACCGCTGCGCTGGAGTTGGCGAACCACCTGGGCGTGAAATTCCGCGAAGGCTTCGTCAAGAACCGTTACATCGGCCGTACCTTCATCATGCCTGGCCAGGCTGCGCGCAAGAAGTCGGTGCGCCAGAAGCTCAACGCGATCGAGCTGGAGTTCCGCGGCAAGAACGTGATGCTGGTGGATGACTCCATCGTACGCGGCACCACCTGCAAGCAGATCATCCAGATGGCCCGCGAAGCCGGTGCGAAGAACGTTTACTTCTGTTCCGCCGCGCCTGCCGTGCGTTACCCGAACGTGTACGGCATCGACATGCCGAGCGCCCACGAACTGATCGCCCACAATCGTTCGACCCAGGACGTTGCGGACCTGATCGGCGCCGACTGGCTGATCTACCAGGACCTGCCGGACCTGATCGAAGCCGTCGGTGGTGGCAAGATCAAGATCGAGGAGTTCGATTGCGCGGTGTTCGACGGCAAGTACGTCACCGGCGATGTCGACGAGGCCTACCTGAACAAGATCGAGCAGGCCCGTAACGATTCCTCGAAGATCAAGACCCAGGCGGTCAGCGCGATCATCGACCTGTACAACAACTGAGTAGACACCGGCCCTGAGGGGCCGGTTTTGTATCTTTGATAAAGCATTCGAGTTGAGGAGTAGAGCATGAGTCAGGAATGGGATGCCGGTCGCTTGGACAGCGACCTCGATGGCGTAGCTTTCGATACCCTGGCTGTGCGCGCCGGCCAGCACCGCACCCCGGAAGGTGAGCACGGTGACCCGATGTTCTTTACCTCCAGCTATGTGTTCCGCACTGCGGCCGACGCCGCTGCGCGTTTTGCCGGTGAAGTACCGGGCAACGTTTATTCGCGTTACACCAACCCGACCGTGCGCGCGTTCGAAGAGCGTATCGCCGCGCTGGAAGGCGCCGAGCAAGCTGTCGCCACTGCCACGGGCATGGCTGCGATTCTCGCGGTAGTCATGAGCCTGTGCAGCGCCGGCGACCACGTCCTGGTATCGCGCAGCGTGTTTGGTTCGACCATCAGCCTGTTCGAAAAGTACTTCAAGCGTTTTGGTATTGAAGTCGACTACGTGCCGCTGGCGGACCTGTCCGGCTGGGACGCGGCCATCAAGGCCAACACCAAATTGCTGTTCGTCGAGTCGCCGTCCAATCCATTGGCCGAGCTGGTGGACATTGCCGCATTGTCCGAAGTGGCCCACGCCAAGGGCGCGATGCTGATCGTCGACAACTGCTTCTGCACCCCTGCATTGCAGCAGCCGCTGAAGCTGGGCGCAGACATCGTTGTGCACTCGGCCACCAAGTTCATCGACGGCCAGGGCCGTTGCATGGGGGGCGTGGTTGCCGGCCGCAGCGAGCAGATGAAGGAAGTGGTGGGCTTCTTGCGCACCGCCGGCCCGACCCTGAGCCCGTTCAACGCCTGGATCTTCCTTAAAGGCCTGGAGACCTTGAGCCTGCGGATGAAGGCCCATTGTGCCAACGCCCAGGCCCTGGCCGAGTGGCTGGAGCAGCAGGACGGCATCGAGAAAGTCCACTACGCCGGCCTCAAGAGCCACCCGCAACACGAGTTGGCCCAGCGCCAGCAGCGTGGTTTCGGCGCCGTGGTGAGTTTCGAGGTCAAGGGCGGCAAAGAGGGCGCCTGGCGCTTTATCGATGCGACTCGCTTGATCTCCATCACCGCCAACCTGGGTGACAGCAAGACCACTATCACTCACCCGAGCACCACCTCCCACGGCCGCCTGGCGCCGCAGGAGCGTGAAGCTGCCGGGATCCGTGACAGCCTGATCCGCATTGCGGTGGGCCTGGAAGACGTCGCTGACCTGCAGGCCGACCTGGCCCGTGGGTTGGCTGCCCTGTGATCGAGTGGTCCATGGAGGCGGCGAGCGCCAGTAACGGGCGGGTCGCGCTGGTGACCGGCGCGGCGCGGGGCATCGGCCTGGGGATTGCCGCCTGGTTGATCAGCGAAGGCTGGCAGGTGGTATTGACGGACCTGGACCGAGAGCGGGGTTCCAAGGTGTCCAAGGTGCTCGGCGACAACGCCTGGTTTATTACCATGGACGTGGCCGATGAGCGGCAGGTTGCCCAGGGCGTGGCCGAGGTACTTGGCCAGTTCGGGCGCCTGGATGCGCTGGTGTGCAATGCCGCTGTGGCCGACCCGCGCAACATCACCCTGGAAAGTCTCGACCTGGCTTACTGGAATCGTGTACTGGCGGTGAACCTCAGTGGTCCCATGTTGCTGGCCAAGCACTGTGCGCCCTACCTGCGGGCCCACGGCGGCGCCATCGTCAACCTGGCGTCGACCCGGGCACGCCAGTCGGAACCGGACACCGAAGCCTATGCGGCGAGCAAGGGCGGTTTGCTGGCCCTGACCCACGCGTTGGCTATCAGCCTCGGGCCGGAAGTACGGGTCAATGCCGTCAGCCCGGGCTGGATCGATGCCCGTGACCCGGCTGCACGCCGTGCCGAGCCGCTGACGGATGCGGATCACGCCCAGCACCCGGCGGGCAGGGTAGGCACTGTGGAAGACGTAGCGGCGATGGTGGCGTGGTTGCTGTCGCGCAATGCCGGGTTTGTCACCGGGCAAGAGTTCGTCGTCGACGGCGGCATGAGCAAGAAGATGATTTACACCGAGTAGGGCGGGTCGCGGTCCTGAAGCCATTTTGTCTTTTTCAGAAAAACTTCAAGCAGGCTATTGACTTAGGTCCGCTACCTGCGTAAATTTCGCGGCCTCAACGAAGCAAAGGGTGATTAGCTCAGCTGGGAGAGCATCTGCCTTACAAGCAGAGGGTCGGCGGTTCGATCCCGTCATCACCCACCACTTCTTGAGAGTTTTGCCCTAGGGCAAGACGCAACGTTAAAGGTTGCACCGACGCGCAGCGGTAGTTCAGTCGGTTAGAATACCGGCCTGTCACGCCGGGGGTCGCGGGTTCGAGTCCCGTCCGCTGCGCCATATTTTCCAGGTCTGATGTTTCAGATTTGAGATTGAACAGCCAAGGTTGGTCAGTCAGATGTTTGAAGGCGGTTGAAGGTGACACTTCAGCAGTCTGAGCGATACGCAGCGGTAGTTCAGTCGGTTAGAATACCGGCCTGTCACGCCGGGGGTCGCGGGTTCGAGTCCCGTCCGCTGCGCCATATCTGTTCCAGGGCCCACTGAACGCCCTGAGACGCCAAAGCAAGCCGCTGGCTTGGTTGGATCGATAGCAAAGACCCTGGTCGAAAGACCGGGGTTTTTTGTGTCTGCGATTGGGTGCCGGCGCGGCAAGTACAGGGGCCGGCAAGCCAGCCCCGTGGTCCGGGGTCAGAATCCCAGCTTGTCCCGCAACCCGTAATACCAGGCCCCCAGCGCCGCAAACGGCGTGCGCAACAGTTGTCCGCCGGGGAAGGGGTAGTGCGGCAGGCCGGCAAACGCATCAAAACGTTCTGCCTGGCCTCTCAGCGCTTCCGCCAGTACCTTGCCCGCCAAGTGGGTATACGTCACGCCATGGCCGCTACAGCCCTGGGAGTAGTAGATGTTATCCCCCAGGCGACCGACCTGCGGCAGGCGCGACAAGGTCAGCAGGAAATTGCCGGTCCAGGCGTAGTCGATCTTCACGTCCTTGAGTTGCGGGAAGGCCTTGAGCATCTTCGGCCGGATGATCGCCTCGATATTCGCCGGGTCACGCGCGCCGTACACCACGCCACCGCCGAAGATCAGGCGCTTGTCGCTCGTCAGGCGGTAGTAGTCCAGCAGGTAATTGCAGTCCTCGACGCAGTAATCCTGCGGCAGCAGCGTCTTCGCCAGTTCATCGCCCAGTGGCGCGGTGGTAATCACCTGCGTACCACACGGCATCGACTTGGCCGCCAGTTCCGGAACCAGGTTCCCCAGATAGGCGTTGCCCGCGACAATAATGAACTTGGCCCTGACCTTGCCGTGCGCCGTATGCACTACCGGATTGGCGCCGCGCTCGATGCGAGTCGCCGCCGACTGCTCATAAATCGTGCCGCCCAGGGACTCCACGGCTGCCGCTTCGCCCAGCGCCAGGTTCAGCGGGTGAATGTGCCCGCCGCTCATGTCGAGCAGGCCGCCCACATAGTTGTCACAGGCGACCACCTCGCGAATGCGCCGCTCGTCCAGCAACTCCAGCTGGGTGTGGCCGTAGCGCTCCCACAGGCGCTTCTGCGACTCCAGGTGGCCCATGTGCTTGCTGTTCAGTGCCGCGAACACACCGCCGTCCTTCAGATCGCACTGGATCTGATACTTGGCCACCCGCTCCCGAATGATCCTGCCGCCTTCAAATGCCATGTCGCCGAGTAATTTCGCCTGCTGGGGGCCGACACTACGCTCGATCACATCGATATCACGGCTGTAGCTGTTGACGATCTGCCCACCATTGCGGCCCGACGCGCCAAAGCCTACCTTGGCAGCTTCCAGCACTGTCACGCGAAAGCCGTTTTCCAGCAGGAACAGCGCACTGGACAGGCCGGTATAACCGGCGCCAATCACGCACACATCGGTTTCAACTTCACCTTGCAGCTCTGGGCGAGGAGGTACCGCATTCGCAGACGCGGCGTAATACGACTGGGGGTAGGGGGTGTTCGCCATCCTGGAACCTCTGTTTTATATTTTTTACGAGTGCGCCGATCCTACCTGAGTTGAAAATCCGCTGCCAGCCGCCGGAAAATACCGTTGTGCTGGCCACAAATAAAAAATTCGCATATTCATAGGCTTAGCTGCAAAAAAGGTGTTGACACCCCTCGGGAATTCCGTAGAATGCCGCCTCACAGCAGGCACGTAGCTCAGTTGGTTAGAGCACCACCTTGACATGGTGGGGGTCGTTGGTTCGAGTCCAATCGCGCCTACCAAACAAAATCCGCTCTGCTGGGCGGTCTAGAAGGGCTCACCGAAAGGTGGGCCCTTTTTTGTTGCCTGTGTTTCGTCCTGAATGAGGTCTACACCTTCTGATCTATTTCCAGGAGGGCGTAATGGAGACAGGAAAAAGGCGTAGCCATCGAGACTACACGCTGACCTTTAAATTGTCGGTCGTCGACCAAGTCGAAACGGCGAGCTGGGCTGTAAATAGGCTCAAGAGCGCTACCGGATTCAAGGCAAAACCACCGTTCTGACGTGGTTACGCAAGCGTGGTCGGCAAGAGTGGAGCCCCGGCACATCGATTGGCTCGCCGGGATGGGTTCTGTGCCCGACAGAAACCGACCACTAACGCCATGGCAACGCATCAAAGATGCTTGAAGAACAGTTGGCGTTTTCCAATCAGAAAGCGCAGTTTTTCGAGGCGGTCGTGGATGTCTTGAAAAACGCCTATGGTCTCTCTGTCGTAAAAAAAGCGTCCCGGCAATTCCTCGCGCATAAACCAATCCAGAACCTGAGCATCAGCAGGGCTTGCCAGTGCTTGGGGATAAGCCGACAGGCTTACTGCAAACGCAATCGCACCGATGCAACTCGCCTGGTTCTGGATCAGAAAGTTGCCGACTTCGTTCAACAAAAAAGTCAGCGTCGGCCGCGTCTGGGTACCCGAAAGCTGCACCACTTGCTGCGTTGCCAGCCTCAACTTGAACTGCAAGTGGGGCGAGATCGGCTGTTTTCGATCCTGCACCGAAGGCGTTTACTGGTGGTCCGCAAGCGGGCGTAGCACAAGACGACCGACAGTCATCATCGCTTTCTGCGCTATCCGCACCTACTTAAACCGGGTCCTGATCAGGTTGTTCCAATCGGTCCGGAAAAAATCCGGGTAGCTGACATCACCTAACTGCCCGTTCAGGAAGGTGTGGCCTATCTGAGACTTGTGACGGATGCTTTTTCACGAAAGGTCGTGATTACCAGGTCCATGAAAGTCTGCACACCGAGTCGGTAGTGCAGGTTACGTCGAGCCGTGAATCAGGATCAAACCGCGCAGCCACTGGTTCATCACTCGGACAGAGCCGGCCAGTATCGCTTGGGAATGTACCAGGAACAGCACGCGAAACACGGCATCCGGTGTTCCATGACGGGCGGCTATGACTGCTACCAAAATGCTTTGGCAGAGCGGGTCAACGGGATCTTGAAGGCGGCGCTTCTGCCTGAGCGACAACAGGATTTCATGCAGTCCGTAGAGCCAAAGGTTACTCAGCGCATGCTCAACGAATTATCGCCATCACCGACGAATGGGGGAGCGTCGTGACCGCGCTGCGGCTTGGCAGGCGTACGCCGGAGCGATTGCTCGTTGATTGCGATCAAATGTATAAACGGTAGGTCTTGACAGGACAGAGATTCTTTCTCACAGAAGGCAAGATAAAAAACAATATTATCAATTGCTTGCGCAAGACCTTTATAAAATAACTGTATGGATGTACAGTTAGTCGGTGCCGATTTGGCGCCAATAAAAGAATTAAGAGAGAGTTCATGCCGATTTACAGAGATACCCCTTACGTCTTCACCCCGGACCCTGAGAATGATAATGGGCCACGGATCCAAGCGCTGTTGAAAGCCGGTTACCGTTGGCTCCAAATCAATGGCACCGAATGCCCAATCGGCACCACCGTTCTTCTGAATCGTGACGACAAATGGCCGTATAGCGGGCAGATCATTGAGCCAGCACCTGGCATCGACAAGGTGACAATCGACTGCACAGGCGTGGGCAGACACCCGGATCAGCCGTCTAACCCTAGCTATGCGGCTATCGACTATCAGGGCAACGTGCTTCCGGCCAGCTACCTGACCGCCATCGCGCATGTGAATACGACCCAGATCTTTGTCGGTGACTCATCGAAGTACACCAACGGCGACTGGATCGTTATTTCTGACGCGTCGACTGATTTCCCCAATATGCCGCTGCCACTCGATGGCCCTATGGAAGTCCGCCAGGTCATCTTTGTTCTGGCTGGATCGTTGATCATCAACCGCGTGATCAAGCGTGAACACCCGCTGGGCGCCATTGTCGCCAAGTGCACGCCGATCCAAAACGTATACATCCGCAACCTTGAGTTCACCGGTAACGCCACCGTCGGCCTGCATATGCACTACGCGCAGCAGTGCGTACTTGAAAACATTACGTCGGTGGATTGGAGAGGTCGATGCATGCTGTTGCTCGACAACGGCGGTGAGAACAACCTGATCCTGAATAGCTACTGTACCGGTACCGAAGCAGGCGTAGGCCCTGAGCAAAATGCCTGGGGTGTGGTGGTGGAGGGGCAGGACTCGACCAAAATAGTTAACTCTGGCGGCGAGCGGTGCGGCAACGGTGCGGCGATGACCTATAGCATTGACACCGTGTTCGTAAACACCCGGGCCAGGCTGAATACGGTGAACGCCGCTGTAACGTTTGCATCTATCCGTAGCGGATTCTTGAGGCCAAAAGTAGGCAGCCCGCTCGCCCTGAACACATACATCAGTGATGATAGCGTCGATTGTTACATCGTTAATCCACAGCCGTTTTCCTAAAAACAGGCATGAAAAAGCCCGCATTTTGCGGGCTTTTTAATGTTACAGCGGAACGTGCTGCAGGTTTTTAGGATCGTCGAGTGACCTCGCGATCTTCTTGCCAAGGATATGTGTCGGGTTTTCGATGGCCTTGTGTATCAACCAAGATAACAGGATCGTTATAGCTGTTTGAATAATCAATGCCGGAATTTCGCTGATACCTTGGTCGATCATGATGCGCATTCCTACGATGCCAAAGGCACCATGGCATGCATACAGGGGATAGCTGATATTCGCCAGGAAGTCGAACACCGGGCCGCCACTCCAGTCCTGGGCCAGTAGGTAGAAGGATGTGAACAGTGCAAAGGCGGCACAGTAGGAAACGATAACCTCGATCTGCCACCCCTCTGTGATACAGCTGTAACCGAAAACGCAAAGCATTCCTGCGGAAATGGCAAACAGCCGTTCAAGACTCAGCAGGCCTCGGAAGTGATAATTAAACGCCACGCCGATCAGCATGAAGAAGATGTATTTGATCGGGTAAACAAAGGCGGCAAGCGGTCCCGTTTGGTAGATATTCCCCGGATAGAGGTTCGCGGCCAGGATGGTTGCGATACCCAGGGCGAATAGAGGAAAGAGCTTGCCCCTGCCAATCATCGACCAACACAGAAGTACCACCAGGTAAAACTTGATTTCCACTTCAAGCGTCCACACAACCCCGTCCAACGGTGTCGAGCTGCCGAACCAGTCACGGAACAACGACATCTGCATCAGTACTTGTGGTGCAGTGTATGAGGTTGTGTAACCCATGTAGCCCGCAGCAACCTCCAGCGCACCAAGCGTGATCAGCAGCCCGACAATGTAGGTAGGCCAGATCCTGAACAACCGACCTATGACAAACTTCGTTTTTGCGAGCTGCTTGCCTTGCAGGCTGGCGACTGAGATTGGAATCACCAGGCCACTGATCAGGAAGAACAAAGCAACACCGAACGCACCCATGTTCAAATTGTCGAGCGGGTTGAAGACGCTGATCATCATGCCTGGAAACGGGTTCTCCGCAAGTGCCGGAAGGCCGCCGAATTCACCGCGGAGATAGTTGAACATCAGGATGTAGTGGGCAATGACCACACAGATGGCTGCGATACCGCGTAAGGCGTTCGCAAAAGCGATCCGTTGCATGATTTTTCCTTTTTATTTCTGACATGTTTCGATTTTGTGGCGAATTCTATACAGATTGCACTCGTAAAGCCAAAAGCTGGTGTCATTCTGCCTATGTTGTGAATTTCTTTAGCTCCGTCAGCAGTTGCTGGTTCTCCCTGAGCAGGTAGTCGCGTTGGTTGGCAGCAAGCTTCATGCTGAGAATGCCGGGCTCCGTGGACGCCCGCTTCAATTCGCCGAGTTCGATCTGCGGTGTCTTCAGAGCGCTCTCTGCCTTCTTCGCTCAAGAAATATTCCCTGAATGGCTTTCTCTTGCCCCCAACCCGAAGGCTTCCCTAGGACTGGCGATCATTCCCTCTCGCGAGGCGCTCTAAAAAACGATACGTATGCCTAGTGCGGCTTATGCTTTTTATTTAATTGACCGGATGGAATGCAGCGTGAGGTTGGGCAGGCATTGTTGAATTATTTTTTGAGCTTAAGTTGAATGCGCGTCGCCAGTAGAAACCCATTATCAGCAGAAATATAGGGCCTGTAGATGGGGAAGAAAGACCATCTTGAAATACATTGAATACAGTAAAGAATGGTATGACCATTGCCATCATTGCAATGTAAAATCTCTTTTGAAATTCATCGCTTTGAGGGATTTTGAAGAAAGGTTTTACGATGCTCCACAGGAATATCAGATAGAACAATCCAGCAAGACCTCCCATTTTCCAAATGGCACCTAAATATTGATTGTGTGGCGTATAACCTGATGTGCTCACATCGTTATCGAAGTAGCCAAGCTCAGAGTTAAAAAGCCCATAGCCACCAAAGCCAGTACCAAATATCGGGCTGCTTATTAAGTCATCAATAATTATCATGTACAGGCCTAATCTTCCTGATGAAACTCCATCCCAATTTCCAGAGTAGATGTTGTCTGTCATCAAAAGTATTTTGGCGAATAATTCAATAAAGTAGTCTGAAAAAATCGCTATTATGGTTGCAGATGTAACGATGGCAAGCGTGATGTATAGAGCAGCTCTAAATATCCTGCCGACTGTCATTTTTCCCGCGAAGAAGCAACATACGCAACTAACGATTAAACCAAATGCAGCTTGTCTAGATCCACTGCCTAGTACGAGTATTAAGCTGCACAACATTCCAGTGTAGGAAATAATCCGTATGCTTTTTTTGGGTTTCATGATTACGCCTAGCGCTAGACAAATCATGAATGCCGTCGAAAAAAATACAGCTATTCCATTTATTCCATTGCTACCATGAAATTTCATACCGAAAAATGTAGGGTCGAAGACGGCACCGTAAATGACTTCGCCTGGGATACGCTCAAATTCAGTAAATATAGTAACGTGGCCCTTCATGAAAATCGCGTCAACCGTTGCTGCAAGCGCGGTTGCCGTGAGTAGATAAATCAATGTCTTGTTGAACCTGTCAGGGTGAATGCTTGACTCTCCAATGTTTCTACCCAGCAAATAGACCAGGTATGGCTTGAAGAAAAACGCTATGGAGAAAATAGATCTGGCGATGTTTCCCGGCTGGATAAATAATTGTATGTATATTAGTGAGATGAAAGAGAAAATTATGCTGAGTAGCAGCCACTTATTTATCTTGTGGTGAATGATTAGTATGTAAGGGAGGATAAGTAGGCATAGCAAGTCAGATGGGGCAATTTCAACGCCAAGAGCAGGCACGAATATTCTTAGTGGAATGCACAGTAAAACAGCTGATAAAAATAAAAGCATGTTCGACTATCCCTGTAGTAACAAAACTTAAAAAGGCACACTTCATGCATTCTTTATTGTCTTGAGCGCCTTTTGAGGCAGCGTCATGCCGCCCATCTGCGCGCCAGAATAGTTAACTTGTCATGGCAAGCTTGCCGAAAGCGCGAAACGTGATCGAAAATTGATAAGTGGCATGATGGTTCCTTTGTATTGCGGTAATCGAAGATCCGTTCGAATTGCTGAAATTGTAGACGTGTTTCGGCGTAGCGAGAGTATTTCGAGTTGTTCGGTTGGCAGGACACTGGGAGTGGATGACTACTGTAGGAATATACAACCCTAAGTTATTGATTCTTATAGGGTGAAACGGCAAATTCGTAGCCTTCAAAAGGGAGAATTTTCCCCTGTGGATCAATCGGTTACATATTTCTCGGGATCACCTTCAAATGGTGGGGGTCGCTGGCTCGAGTCCAATGGCGCCGACCAAACAAAATCCGCTCTTCTGGGCGGTCTGGAAGGGCTCACCGAAAGGTGGGCCCTTTTTTGTTGCGATGTGCGAAGCCTTTGCAACCTACCTCCTCAAAATGACAATTCGGCGTCCCTCCCTGGCTTGTCGATTTATCCCGTTGTGCTTCTTTCGAGCGTGCTTCGGCATCTTCTTTTCCCGTCTCCGATCAGCCTCACTGAACGCGACAACGGAGTGATCACGCGTCCGGCGCGTGTGATGCGTATGGCGGTGTCGGTGGGCAATAAAGTGAGCTAGAGAATACTGCTTTTGTAGGATTTTTAGCTGTATATATGTACAGTTGTTTCGCCAAAAAATGGCCATGGGAAATCAGGAGAAGTCATATGTCAATTTACAGCGATACCCCTTATGTTTTTACGCCGGATCCCTCTGCGGATAACGGCCCTCAACTCCAGTCGGTGATGAAGGCCGGATACCGCTGGATTCAAATCAATGGCACTGACTGCCCGATCGGGACAACAGTCCTGCTAAACCGTGATGACAACTGGCCCTACAGTGGGCAGATCATCGAGCCTGCCCCAGGGATCGATAAGGTCACTATTGACGTTTCAGGGATCGGTCGTAACCCGCTGGACCCAACAGATCCGAGTTATGCCGCCATCGACTACCAGGGTAATGTTCGCCCGGGCAGTTATCTGACCGCGCCGGCCTACGTCAATACGACCGAAATCTCCGTGGCTGATACCACTCCGTACACAAACGGTTCCTGGATCGTCATCTCGGATGCTTCAACCGATTTTGCAACCTACCCGATGCCACTCGACGGCCCGCTGGAGGTTCGCCAGGTTATTTATGTGCTGGCTAACTCATTGATTGTTAATCGCGTAATCAAACGTGATCATCCCCAGGGCGCAATCGTGGCTTTATGTGACCCGATTAAAAACGTGTACATCCGCAACCTTGAATTCACCGGGGACGCTGCGGTAGGGCTGCATCTGCACTACGCGCAACATTGTGTGATCGAGAACATCACGTCGGTCGACTGGACTGGGCGCTGCATGCTGCTGCTGGACAACGGTGGTGAGTACAACACCATTCTTGATAGTTATTGCACGGCTACAGAGCCAGGTGTCGATCCTGAACAGACCGCCTGGGGTGTCGTCATCGAGGGGCAGGACTCTACCCGCGTGATTAATTCAGGTGGTGAAAATTGCGGCTTGGGGATGGGGATGAATTACAGCATTGATTGTGTGTCGATTAACGCAAGGGCTCGCCTCAATACAGTAAACGTTGGGGTCTATACCGCATCCATTCGTACGGGGTTCCTTCGACCTGCGACCGAATCCCCTCTGATCCTGGATAACGTCATCACTTCAGACTGCGTTGATTGCTATATGGTTGAACCCATACCTTTTTCCGGATAATCATGGAAAAAAAGGCCCGCATTGAGCGGGCTTTTTTATTGGGAATATTTATTCCCAGGGTACAGGTTCGCGGCCAGCGCCGTTGCGACGCCCAGCAACAGAGCGGCCGCAATTGTCCCTTGGTACTCATTGGCCAACACAGAAGCACGGCCAGGTAGGGCAGATTCGAATGGGCGCTGAGTCGGCAGGATGCCGCGGACCTGTAAAGCGCCCGTCCAGACGCAGTTCTGCAGCCATTGTCATGCACTCGATTTTCTCGTCGTGCCCCTTCAGATTGCGCTTCGCAAGTCTTTCGCCTGAACGTCCTGGGGATTCCGTTCGGCAACGTTAGGACTTTTCCGAGGTTAAAGATGGCGTCGTACTACTACTCTTCCTGTGTTGTTCCGAAGGATCGATAGGCCTGCCCCGATTCGTCATAAATAACTACAGAGAGCTGCCCCATGCTTCAACTCGACTTCTATTCAACGCTGGTCGCCGCCTCCCTGGTGCTTTTACTTGGGCGCGGGCTGGTCGCTCGAGTCGGTTTCCTGCGCACTTACAATATTCCGGAGCCGGTGGCCGGCGGTTTAGTGGTGGCGGTGCTGCTCCTGGTCCTGCGTATGCTCGCTGGCATTGAGGTCCGGTTTGATTCGTCGCTGCAGACGCCACTGATGTTGGCTTTCTTTGCCACCATTGGTTTGAATGCGGATTTCGCCAGCCTGAAGAAAGGCGGGCGGGTGCTGGGGATTTTCCTGCTGGTGGTGACGGCGCTCCTGGTGGTCCAGAACGCGATGGGGATTGCGCTGGCCAAGGCGCTGGGGCTCGATCCGTTGATGGGGTTGTTGGCGGGCTCCATTACGCTGTCGGGTGGGCACGGGACCGGCGCGGCCTGGGGCGCGGTGTTCAGCGAGAAGTATGGCGTGGCGTCGGCGTCCGAACTGGCCATTGCTTCCGCGACCTTTGGCCTGGTGCTCGGCGGCCTGATTGGCGGCCCGGTCGCTCGCCTGCTGATCAAGCGCGTCCAGACGCCCGCCCTGGCGCCGGTACAACCGCGTGGGCCAAAAGGATTCGAGCAGCCGAATCAAGAGCGCATGATCACCTCCTTCTCGTTTATCGAGACCCTGGCGCTGCTCGCCATCAGCCTGCAAGTGGGCACGTTCCTCAGCGGTTTTATCCAGGGCACGGCCTTTGAGCTGCCGACGTTTGTGTGTGTCTTGTTTGTCGGTGTGGTGTTGCGTAATGGCCTGTCGGCGCTGGGCTGGCACCAGGTATTCGAGCGCGAAGTCTCGGTGCTCGGGAATGTCAGCCTGTCGTTGTTCCTGGCAATTGCATTGATGTCGCTCAAGCTCTGGGACCTCGCCGCGCTGGCCCTGCCGATTTTCATCCTGCTGGCTGCGCAGGCGTTGATGATGGCGCTGTTTGCGATTTTCGTGACGTTCCGGGTGATGGGGAGCAACTATGACGCGGCGGTCCTGGCGGCGGGGCACTGCGGTTTCGGGCTCGGTGCCACGCCAACTGCCATTGCGAACATGCAGGCGGTGACCCAGCGTTTCGGGCCATCGCAGATTGCATTTCTGGTGGTGCCGATGGTGGGCGCCTTTTTCATCGATATCACCAATGCGATCGTGATCAAGTTGTACCTGGCGCTGCCGTTCCTGGGCGTCGCGGGATAAACGCGGTTTACCGGATTTGCCGTTTAATGACTCGCTAGGTCCTGCTTGCCCAGGACCTCGTCAATCACCCCAAGCTGCCAGGTGAAATACGGATTGAACGTCAACCGCGCATGCATCTTGCCCGGCTCACGGTAGCCCCAGTCCGAATACCACACGTCGGCCCCTTGTTCGCAGGCGCGGGTTGCGTCGTCCGTCTGGCCGTTCCAGCAAAACCGCAGGCTGCCCTGTTCGCCATACAGAGCGTTGTCGGGTGAGAACAGCAACCCCATGTGGGAGAACTGGCTGATCCTTAACTCCGGCAGGTAGTCGGTACGCGCTTTTACACGGCGGGTATCCCAGGCGCTCTCTGGCAATGTGCCGTACCAGGCGAGGCGGCTATGGGGGTTGCTGAAGCGTTGCTGGAAGGTCTCCAGCACGTAGTGCGTATCGAGTACTGAGTCGTGGGCTGCGACGGCAATGAACACCGGCTTGTCATAGGGGCGCCGCTCCAGGTCCTGGCGGGCTAGCCGGCTGCTGCGGTAGAACTGGGCAAAACCGTTGGTGGGCACTGTCATATAGCGCACCAGGCTCTGTTGTGGCCGGCTGGCGTCTGGCGCCAGCAGCCAGGGGCGCGCCCAACTGATCAGGGGTGTCAGCCAGTCGTAGGTCATGCTGGACTGGAACGCGGGAGAGAACAGCAGCAGCCCCGCGACGTCGTCGTGTTTGTAGGCGTAGTCGAGTACCAGGTTGGCGCCGGTGGAAAAGCCGCCGAGGTAGATTTCTCCCACCTCTGCGCGAAGGATCGCAGCCTGTTCGTCCACCACCCGGCGCCAGTCTTCCATGCGCACCTGCAGCATGTCGGCCGGTTGCGTGCCGTGGCCGGGCAGCAGCACGGTCCTGACCAGGAAGCCGCGGGCGGCCAGTGCGCTGCCGATATCGTGGAAAGACCAGGGTGAGTCGCCCAGGCCATGCACCAGAATGATCCCGCGCTTGGGGGCACCCGCCGGGCGCCATTCCTGCGGGGCGTTCCAGTTGAGTTCGGCATCCTTGTCGATGCCCTGGAAGTCACGATGGTCCCGCAGCCATTGCAAGGTAGCGGCGCGATACGCTTCGAATGATTTCTGGCCAAGCGGCATGCCCGGTTCTGCCAGGGCTGTCGTGCAGAGCAATAGGGCGAGCATGCCGCAAGCAACGCTTCGGAGCGTTCTGCGCATCGATGGACGGGGCTGCATACAGGTGTGGTTGTTCAAGGCAGGTTCTCAACGGAGCGTAACCGTAAGGTCATGCACGATAATGACCTGCCTTGTATCGCCGAAAGTGCGAAACAGTAGCAAGACGTTTCCGATGATCTCAGAAACGATCCAGCCGATAGGGCCCAAGTGCCGGCAGCCCGTTGGACGCGGCCGCAGGCGATGCCAGCCGTGCAATCAACTCAGCCGTCACCGCAGCCTGCGTCAGGCCCAGATGCTGATGCCCAAAGGCAAGCAGCACCTTGCCCTCGCACACCTTGTCGATAATCGGCAACGAGTCCGGCAGGGAAGGGCGAAACCCCATCCACGGCGTCGCGTCCTCGGCACTCAAGTCACGACGAAACAGCCCCTGGCTCAGTCGATGCAACTGCCACGCGCGTTCCATGTTCGGTGGGCGATCAAGGCCGGCGAACTCCACGGTACCTGCCAGCCGCAATCCGCCGTCCATGGGCGTCATGATGAACTTGCGCTCCAATGACGTGACCGCAAACGGCAACCGTCCATGCTCATGGGGCAACATCAGGTGATAGCCGCGCTCTGTATCCAGCGGGACCTTTTTGCCAGTCAGTGCGCCGGTCAGGCTGGCTGAGTGCGCACCGCATGCGATCAACACCTGGCGCGCGGCCACGGTGCCTTGGTCGGTCCGCAATGAAACACCGTGCTCGTCCAGCTTCCCGCCCACGACCTGGCGCTTGAGAAATTGCACCCCGCTGGCCTTGGCCGCTTCCATCAGCTCGCAAACCACCCCATAGGGATCGAGAAAATGCCCGGTGCGAGGAAAGAACAACCCGCCCTGAATCCCTTTGCTGAGTTGTGGCGCCGCGTCCTGCACCACGCTGGCGTGCCAGTGGTCCACCGGCACTTCCTGCTGACTCATGCGTGCCTGCAATGCATCAATGGCCTGTCGAGACTCGGCGCGCTCGAAGACCAGCAACGAGCCGTCTTCGCGCATCAGGTGCGGGCGCTCGATGCTGCCCAGCAGCCGGTGCCAGGCGCCCAGGCTGCCTTCATTGAGCGCGCGGATCCCGGCGACGGTGCGCTGGAAGGGCGCCGGGCGCAGGTTCAGCAGCAGCCGGGTAAACCATGGCAGTGCACGCGGCAGGTATTTCCAGTCCAGGCGCAGCGGGCCCATCGGGTCCATGAGCATGGCGGGCAAACGCGTCAGGATCGACGCATCCGCGATGGGGAACACTTGCTCGGTCGCCAGGTGGCCGGCATTGCCGAACGAGGCGCCGTGGCCGGGTTCCTGCTGATCGATGATGACCACCCGCCGGCCCTGGCGCGCCAGTTGCAGCGCGCAGGCGACGCCGATGATGCCGGCGCCCACTACGGCGACGTCTGGCATGACGTTATCGGACATGTTCTAGGCTTCCCTCTGACCGTCGAGCAAGCGCCGCAGCAGCAATGGGTTGCCGTGTTGCAGGGCCGTCGGCAGCAAGCTATCCGGGAAATCCTGGTAGCACACCGGCCGCAGGAATCGCAGGATCGCGGCGGTGCCCACCGAGGTGGTGCGTGAGTCCGAGGTGGCCGGGAATGGTCCGCCGTGCACCATCGCATCACACACTTCAACGCCGGTCGGCCAGCCGTTGACCAGCAGGCGGCCGGCCTTGCGTTCCAGGGTCGGCAGCAGCGCGCGGGCAGTTGCCAGGTCGTCGTCATCCAGATGCAGGGTTGCGGTCAGTTGGCCCTCCAGGTGTTCGCTGACCTGGCGGACCTCATCGACGTTGGCACATTGCACGATCAATGACGTGGCGCCGAATATCTCGGCTTGCAGGCTGTGATTGGCGAGAAAGTCCCGGGCCTGGGTCACGAACAAATGGGCCTGTCCCTGGTTCGGCCCTTCTGCCGGCAGACCGGTACCTGCGAGCTGAGCATGCCGGGTCAGGGCGCTGACGCCGTCTTCGTAAGCCTTGAAGATCCCCGGTGTCAGCATGGTCTGGGCAGTGCTGTGTTGAAGCAGGTTGGCAGCCGTGCCGACGAAGTGGTCCAGCGCTTGCCCTGCAACGGCAATCACCAGCCCGGGGTTGGTGCAGAACTGGCCGGCACCCTGGGTCAGGGACGCGACAAAACCTTGTGCCAATGCTTCACCGCGTGCGCTCAACGCAGCGGGAAACAGGTAGACCGGATTGATCGAGCTCATCTCTGCATACACCGGGATCGGCTCGGGGCGCGCCTGGGCCGCCTGGCACAAGGCAATACCGCCGCTGCGCGAGCCGGTGAAACCCACGGCCTTGATGCGCGGATCGCAGACCAGCGCGATACCGACCTCGCGGCCCGAGCCATACAACAGCGAAAACACACCCTCAGGCAGGCCACATTGCTGAACGGCCCGGGCCACCGCGCGGCCCACCAGTTCGCTGGTGCCAGGATGCGCGCCGTGTGCCTTCACGATCACCGGGCAACCGGCCGCCAGTGCCGACGCTGTATCACCGCCCGCCACCGAGAATGCCAGCGGAAAATTGCTCGCGCCGAACACGGCCACCGGCCCCAGCGGTACGTGGCGTTGACGCAGGTCCGAGCGAGGCAGCGGCTGGCGGTCCGGTTGTGCAGTATCCACCCGCACATCCAGCCATTCACCCGCGCGCACGGTGCGGGCAAAGGTGCGCAATTGCTGGCAGGTGCGCCCGCGTTCGCCCTGGATGCGTGGGCGGGGCAGGCCGGTCTCGGCCATCGCCCGTTCAATCAGTTTATCGCCCAGGGCTTCGATTTCGTTGGCGATGGTTTCAAGGAATTCGGCGCGAGCCGCCAACGGCGTTTCGCGATAGTTATCGAAGGCGCTCCAGGCCAACGCACAGGCGTGTTCGACATGTTCGGCGGTGCCGCCGGCGTAGGCGGGTTCCAACGCAAGGTTGGTGGCAGGATTGATCGCCCGGATGGCCTCGCGGCTGCCTGGAATGGAGTGCTGACCAATCAGCATGGTGCCCGTCAGAGTCATGGCGTAGTCCTGGAAAGTAAAGATGGGCTTGGCGAAGAGAATCCACTGTGGGAGCTGTCGAGCCCCAGCGAGGCTGCGATGCAGGCGCTGCGGTCTGGCAGGTACACCGCGGTGATCCCATCGCAGCCTCGCCGGAGCTCGACAGCTCCCACATTTGATTTTTGCTGCCTTGAATAGTGTTAAGCGACGTTCTGCTCGGCCGACCAGTTGGCGTACCACTGGCGGAACAGCGCGTACTGGTTCTCTGCATAACGACGCTGGGCATCGCTGAGGGCATCGGTCTCGTTGAAGTGCAGGGTGTATTCCTTGTCGCCGTTGAGCACCATCAGATGTTTGTAGAACAGCACCAGGTCGCAGCCTTCGTCGAAGGACGACAGCACCGCCAGCGCCGACTCCAGCTCCCGCGCCTGGCGACGTGCAGTGGCGTCGCCCTTGGCGGCTTTCTTGCTCAAGGCCACCAGTTGCAGGACTTCCCGTGGCAGTGCATTGCCGATGCCGGTGATTGCGCCGGTGGCGTTGCAGTTGACGAAGCCGTGCACCACTTGGGTATCCACGCCGACCATCAAGGTCACGTCATCGTCCTTGGAGGTGATGTGTTCGGCCGCGTAGCGCAGGTCTGCAGCACCGCCGAATTCCTTGAAGCCGATCAGGTTCGGGTACTCGCGACGCAGTTCGAAGAACAGGTCGGCGCGGGTGGCGAAGCCGTAGTAAGGGCTGTTGTAGATCACCGCCGGCAGGTTTGGCGCCGCCTTGAGGATGGCTGCAAAGTGATCTTTTTGCGCCGTCGCCGATGCGCCACGGGACAGCACCCGCGGGATGACCATCAAACCATGGGCGCCGACCTTCGCCGCATGCGCTGCATGGGCCACGGCTTCACGGCTGTTGACCGCGCCGGTGCCGACGATGGTCGGCACACCGGCGGCCACCAGGCGCGCCACGCCTTCCTGGCGCTCGGCCTCGGTCAGCAACGGCCAGTCGCCCATGGAGCCGCAGTACACCACCGCGCTCATGCCGATATCGATCAGTTCGCGGCCCTTGGCGACCAGTGCGTCAAAGTCCGGTTTGCGCTGGGCGGTGCACGGCGTCATCAATGCAGGGATGCAACCGGTGAAGATAGTGGTATTCATTGTTTCAGCTCCAGTTTGATTGAAGGGGCGGGGGCGGTTCAGATGCCCCACGCGAAGGGGTCCTGTTCGTCGATCAGCAAGGTGCTGTCGGCGGTCATGTAGGCGCGGCCGGTGATGGAAGGGCGCACACGTTCGCCCTCCCATTCATAGCTGCCTTCGAATTGGCTGCCGGTGATGCTGGCTTGTATCCATGGCTCACCGGCGGCGAGTTTCCCGTCGGCCGCCAGGCATGCGAGCTTGGCGCTGGTGCCGGTGCCGCAGGGCGAGCGGTCGTAGGCCTTGCCTGGGCACATGACAAAGTTGCGGCTGTCGGCCTGGGGGGCGTCGGCGAACAGTTCGATATGGTCGATCAGGGCGCCGTCTTCGCCGTGGATGCCCTGGGCTTCGAGGGCCTTGAGCATTGTCCAGGTGTAGTCGGTCAGGGCTTCGACGTTGTTCATTTCCAGCGCTTGGCCATGATCGGAAACCAGGAAGAACCAATTGCCGCCCCAGGCGATATCGCCGTAGACCAAGCCATGTCCAGGCACTTGCACCGAGACATGCTGGCGATAGCGATAGGCGGGCACATTGCGCAACGTGACCGCGCCGTCGGCGTGCAACGTGGCGCTGACCGGGCCGACCGGCGTGTCGATCTTGTGCACCCCCGGCGCGATCTGCCCCAAGTGGTGCAACGAGGCAACCAGGCCGATGGTGCCGTGGCCGCACATGCCGAGGTAGCCGGCGTTATTGAAGAAAATCACGCCGCAGGTGGCATCGGCCGAGACCGGCGCGCAATACAGCGCGCCCACCAGAACATCGTTGCCACGGGGCTCCAGCAGGCACGCCCTGCGCCATTGGTCATGCCGGGTGCGCAGGTCGTCGAGCTTGTCGACCATGGTCTCGCCGGCCAGCGTGGGAAACCCCGTCATCACCAGGCGCGTGGGCTCGCCGCCGGTGTGGGAATCAATGATGTGCACTCGTTTCATAGAACAATCCATCCAGTGGTTGGCTGAGGCTCAGGAAGCCAGCTGTGCCCGGCCGATATCGGGCTCAGGGGCTTCGCTTTCGTCGTCTTCGGTTTCCAGGCGAACCAGGTGCGCCGGCACGCCGGTGGCCGCGCCCCAGTAATAAATCCCCAGCGCGCAAGCGGCGACGACCACGGTGTCGAAGGGATGGCCGAGGATGCCCAGGCCACCGAAGCTGCCGAGTTTCGACAGGATGATGGTCACGGCGTAGAAGCCGATCAGCCAGGCGGAGGAGCGAACCTGGCGGCCCAGGCTCAGGTGCAGGGTCGGCACAAAACGGCCGCACAGCAGGTACACCACGAACATCAGGATTTGCAGGCCGAGCAGCCACGACACGGTGCTCCAGCCGGACCAGTAGACGATCAGCGCGGCGATGATGAACGACAGGGGGCCGAGCAAGCCCATCCACTTGACCCGGAACGGGCGCGGCAGGTCAGGCGCATTGCGGCGCAGGGCGGCCACGGACACCGGCGCCACGGCGTAGCTCAACACCAGCGCGGCGGACACCACGTTGATCAGCGCTTCCCACGACGGGAAGGGCAGGGTCCAGAACACCGACAGGCCAAAGGTCAGCCACAGCGCCGGGCGCGGGATGCCGGACTTTTCGTCGATGCGGGTGAAGATCTTGAAGAAGGTTCCGGTTTGCGCCCAGCCGTAGATCACCCGTGGCGTGGCGTTCATGTAGATATTGCCGCAGCCGCTGGGGGAGATCACGGCATCGGCGACCACCAGGTACGCCAGCCAGCCCACGCCCAGGGCGAGCGCGATGTCGCGGTACGGCAGGGCCAGTTCCTTGGCGACGCCGGCCCAGCCGTTGGCGAGCATTTCGGTGGGAATGCCGCCGAGGAAAGCGGTCTGCAACAGCACGTAGATTGCAGTGGAGAGCAGCACCGACAGGATCAGTGCAATCGGAATGGTGCGTTGCGGGTTCTTCACTTCGCTGGCCACCGAGATGATCGGCGTCAGACCCAGGTAGGCGAAAATCACCCCGCCGGCAGACACGGCCATTTCAATCCCCGACAGGCCGAACGGCGCGAAGCCCTGGGCGTGGAAATTCTCCGGCTTGAAAAAGGTGAACAGCACGCCGATCACCAGCAGCGGCACGATGAACTTGAACACGCTGACCAGGTTATTGGCCATGGCGAAGGTCTTCACGCTGCGGTAGTTGAGGGCGAAAAACAGCGAGAGCAGCGCAAACTGCACGAACCAGCCGAGGACGGTGGGGTTGCTGGAACCCGCCTGCGTCAACTCGGGAAACCACGCCGCGGCGTATTGGCGCGAGGCGACCACTTCAATTGCCACCAGGCTTGAAAACGCGATCAGCGTGATAAAGCCCATCAGGTAGCCCAGCAGCGGGCCGTGGGAATAAACCGGGTAGCGCACCACGCCGCCGGCGCGGGGCAATGCCGCCCCCAGTTCGCAATACACAATGCCCAGCAGCAACACGGCGAAGCCGCCCAGCAACCAGGAAAAAATCCCCGCCGGTCCGGCGATGGCGGAGACGTGACTGGCCGCGAACAGCCAGCCCGAACCGAAGATCGCTCCCAGTCCGATAAAGGTGAGGTCGATCAATGAAAGCTGTTTCTTGAACTTGCCTTGGGCTGACATGGCGGCGCCTTCTTGTGGGTTATTGGATAGGCATGCAGTGGCCATACAGTGAACCCATCAACGGCGCCGCGATTGATGTTTTGCGCAGGCTGCGATGACGAAATCAGCACAATTGCGAGTGCTCGACAGGGCTACCGCCATGCGGCAATCTGCTCGCCAGGCACCGCCCGCCGGGCGCCTGGCCTGTCCGCAAAATGCAGGAGAGAGCGTCATGATGCAGAGCGCGTTCGCGACCCTATGCCAAGGGAGCGAGTCGAATCGTCCACAGACCATCGAAGAATTACTGGCCGGCGTGGGGTTGCTGTTGCCGATGCTGGACGTGATTCCCAATGCCGCGATCTTTATCAAGGACGTGCAGGCGCGCTACGTATTGGCCAACCGCACCCTGGTGCAGCGGTGCGGCTTGAAGGACTTGCAACCGCTGTTGGGAAAAACCAGCGCCGAGGTATTTCCCGCGCAGTTGGGGCCCGGCTATACCGAGCAGGATCGGCGGGTGCTGGAGCAGGGATTTGTCCTCGAAGACCAGTTGGAACTGCACCTCTACGGTACCCGCGAGCCGGGTTGGTGCCTGACCCACAAATGGCCGCTGTACAGCCGCGACGCTGCAATCATCGGTCTGGCGGGCATCTCGGTCGACCTGCAAACCGCCAGCGAAACCCACCCGGCCTATCAACGGCTGGCGGCGGTGGACGAGCACATCCGGGCGCATTTCAATCGGCGGGTCACGTTGGGTGAACTGACGCGGATCGCCGGGATTTCCGTGGCGCAGCTGGAGCGCTACTGCAAGCGCGTGTTCCACCTGACACCGCGCCAGATGATCCAGAAGGTACGCCTGGAACATGCGCACCGGCTGCTGCATACCGAGCTGCCGATCACTGAGGTGGCGTTGCAGTGCGGGTATACCGACCACAGTGCGTTTACCCGGCAGTTCAAGGCGTTGACCGGGTTTACGCCGCGCCAGTATCGGCAGGCGACCAGTGTGCGGTGATCTCTAATTGATATTGTCTAGGTACAATCGCCCATGGCCAACGCCGGCCGGGCGGTTTCCCCCTGACTCAGTGGGTTTGCGTGACCTTCTTCAAAAACCTCGGCTGATCCGGATTACGCCCCCGCTCCACGGCCAGTTGCGCCGCGATCAGGTAAAACCCCTGGATCATGGTGAACGGCTCCAGCAATTGATGCGCGGTTGGAACGCTGGGCAGCAACCCCGCACAAGCGGTGCCCCGTGGCGCCACTACCATCACCCTGGCGCCGCGTGCGCGCATGTCGTCGGCGAACGCCAGCGTGCCCGCTTGCTCGGGGCCCGTAGGGGCGAACGCCAGCACGGGATAACCTTCCTCAATGATTTCCATCGGCCCGTGCCGGACCTCGGCGCTGGAAAACGCTTCGGCTTGAATGCCTGAGGTTTCCTTGAGTTTGAGCGCGGCTTCCTGGGCAATCGGCAGGGCGGCACCGCGACCGATCACGATCATCTTGTCGGCGCTTTGCAGTACGTTGAGCACCGGTGACCAGTCCTCGCTCGCGGCTTCATTCATCTGCCGTGGCAGCGAGAGTAGCGCTTGACCCAAGGTGTTATCTGCGGCCAGGCGGGCCACGATTTGAGCGCTTGCCATTAACATCGCTACATAGCTTTTGGTCGCCGCCACGCTTTGTTCCAGGCCGGCGGGCAAGAGGATTTCATGCCCGGTGATGGCCGCCAGTGGCGAGTCCGCCGTGTTGACCAGTGCGACCGAGGCCGCACCCTGTTGTTGCAGATACCTCACGCTGTCGATCAAGTCCGGGCTTTTACCGGACTGGGAAAAGGCGGCCACCCAGCATTTTTTCAGGCGCAGCGGCGGTTGTTGCAGGCTGGCCAGTGACAGCGGGATCGACAGGCAGGGCACGCCCACCAGGCTCATCATCGCGTAGCTGAAATAGGCGGCTGCGTGGTCCGAACTGCCGCGCGCGACGGTGATGATCAGTTCGGGCAAGTCGCTTTCCAACTGCGCGACCAGTGCGCGCACGGCGCGGTCATCATCAAGCATGCGTTGCAGGATAGTCGGGATCGACGCGGTTTCACTGAGCATCAATGACATGACTCAACTCCTGATAAAGGGTGTTGCCGGCGTTGAGCACCTGCTGCGCGATGGCGTTCAAGCCGACGGCTTCCATGGCCATGCTCAGGGCTCCCCACAGCGGTGCGTCGTGGGTGAAATGCGCAGCGGCGATAGTGGGCGGGAAGGGCACCACGCGGCGGATCAGTTGTTCGAGGATCGGCGCCAGTGTCGAGGCCTGGCGGTACAGGCCACCACCAATCGCGATGCGCTCCACATCCAGCGCCACCGCCAGGTTGGCCACTTGCACGGCGCACGCGGCGATCCGCAGCTCCAGCGCCTGGCGTACCTGCGGGTCGACGCTGGAAAACAGGTCCAGCGCCTGATGCCCGTGCCCAAGCATCTGCACCGCCAACTCGCTCAAGGCGTTACCGGAAAACAGCTCTTCCAGCGGCGCGCCACCGTGCTCATAGGTACGCCACTGATCAGGCTGCGCTGGGTCGAGAAACGGTGACAGCAGGTAGGCGATTTCCATGGCGGCGCCGTTGTGGCCGCGAATCAGTTTGCCGTTGGCAATCGCCGCCGCCGAAAGGCCCGTGCCCAGGTTCAGGTAGATCGCGTTGTCGACACCGGCCAGCGAGCCCCAGCGGACTTCGGCCAGGGCGCCGGCCTTTACATCGTTATCGAGGGCTACCGGGGCATTGCCAAACGCCTGGGCGATCAACCCTTGCAGGTCGAGGCGTTCGAAGCCCGGGGTGTTGGGCGCCATCAGCAAGGTGGGCCCGCGCACCACGCCGGGAAACACCGCAGCCACGCTCAGCACCGGCAGGTCGCCGAACTCGGCCACACAGGCATGGGCGGCATCCAGGATGCGTTGCAGTGCCGGCACGCCGGATAAACCGTCGGCGTGGGTCGCGAGAATCCGCGTGTTCATGCGCGGGTGTGCAATGTTGTAGCAGGCGACCTGCGTCTTGGTGCCGCCGACATCAATCGCCAGCAGCAGCCCTTGCCGGGGCGCCGCAGCGCCCGTTGTTTTCAATGGTTCGTGCATAACGCTCATCACTTATCGAAAGGCCACAGTTTTTGCACGCGCGCCCACAGCAGATAGGCCACGCTGCCGGCCGCTACCCACACCAGCGACCACTGGATTGGGTAAGCACCGGGGGCGTTATGGTTGGACGCCATATAGATATAAACCCAACCCAGCAGCGCGATAATCGCTGGTACCGGGTACAGCCACATTTTGTAAGGCCGGGCCAGGTGCGGCTTGGTCTTGCGCAGCACCAGCAACGAGATGATCTGCGCCACAGACTGCACCAGGATCATCACCGTGGTCAGCAGCTGAATCAGCGTGTTCAGGTCAGTCAGGCGTCCAATCATGAACCCCACAGATGTCAGCAGGCCCATGCTCAGGATGCCGTAGGTCGGGAACGCGTGCCTGGGGTGAACCTTGCTGAAGGCGTTGAAGAACACCTTGTCTTTTGCGGCTTCGAACGGCACCCGGGAACCGCCGAGCAGCCCGGCAAACACTGAAGCGACGGCAGTGATCAAGATCAGTACGGTGACGATCCCGGCGGCAGTGCTGCCCCAGGTTTCACTGAGTACGACCGAGGCTACGGACTTGTAGGCCGCGGATTCGGGGTCGAGCATGCGGTGCCAATCCACCACGCCCAAAACACCCACTTGCATCAACAGGTAGATGGCGAGAATGCCCATGATCGAAAACACGATCGACTTGGGAATCACCTTCCCGGGTTGCTCGACTTCACCGGCCAGGTACGCCGACGTGTTGTAGCCCAGGTAGTCATAAATACCGATGGTCAGGCCGCCGGCCATGCCCAGCCAGAAGCTGCTGTCGCCGAGGTTGAAGGCGCCCTCGGGGAAGCTGAAGGCCAGGTCGGCATGGAAATTGGTAAAGGCGGCGGCGATGAGCGCACCAATGCTGATCAGCATGATCACCCACAGCACGATGCTCAATTTGGCGATGGACTCGATCTTGCGCCACAGCATCACGATCACCAGCCAGATCACGGCGAGGCCGATCAGGTTGCCGGCGGTCTGGCTCATGTTGGGCCAGAACCATGTGAGGTATTGCACGAAGCCGATGATGCCGGTGGACATGATCAGCGGGATAAACAACATGGCCGTCCATACGAACAGGAACGGCAGCAGCTTGCCCGTGCGCTTGCCGAAGGCTTCCCGCAGGTAATTGTAAGTACCGCCCGCGCCGGGCAGCGAGGCACCGAGTTCGGCCCATACCAACCCGTCACACAGGGCGAGCAAGGCGCCAAGGATCCAGCCGAGGTAAGCCTGGGGGCCGCCCATGATCACGATCATGGTGGGAATGGTGATGAATGGCCCGACACCGCACATCTGGCTCATGTTCAGGGTAATGGCGGGGAACAGACCGATTTTGCGTTTGCCGTTGGGCAAGTCCGGATCGACGGGTGTCAACGTGCTCATGGGGGAACGACCTCTTAATCGAGTGACAGAAGGGGACAAGGGCAGTTGCAAAGGGATTGCGTGCCATCAAGGGCTTCTATCGACCCGTCATTGTTTTTATGGGGCGTAATCGGAAATTGCTGCAGGCGCAATCGTCCGAGGCGCTAAGAAAAGCACGATGCGAGTATTAATTCAACTTGATTTAATTAATCGCGGCGACGGATTATCAGCTCATGAAAAATCCCAAGCTCAAACGTGCGGTGACCACCGGCACCAACGCCGAACATGCCCGACAGCACAACCGTCGGGTGATCCTGGAAGCCATTCGCCAGAGCGGGCGCCTGACCCGCGCTGATCTCACGCGGCTGACCTCGCTGACGGCGCAGACGGTGTCGAACATCGTCACCGAGCTGCAGGAAGAGGGGGTCTTGCTGGCCCATGCGGCCGAGAAGGGCGGCCGTGGCCAGCCACCGGTACCGTTGTCGCTGAACCCCGAAGGCGGCTACTCGATCGGCTTTCACGTCGAACAACATCGCATCATTGCCGTGTTGCTGGACCTGCTCGGCGAGACGGTGGCGCAAGTGACATTGACGGTCAGCTACCCTACATTCGATCAGGCATTGCCGCTGATCGTGGGCTGCGTAAAGGATTTGCGCGGGCAGCGTGCGGGCGGCCGCTTCCTCGGCGTCGGCATTGCCTTGCCGGGGCCTTTCAGTGTTGAAGGCATGACCTGCGTGGGACCCACGGCGATGTCCGGCTGGGACGACCCGGGCATCCCGCTAAGGTTGCAGCGGGAAATCGGCCTTCCGGTGCTAATTGAAAACGACGCCACTGCAGCGACCATGGGCGAGCGGCTGTATGGCATCGCCAGCGGCCTGCATAACTTCGTCCATCTGTTTATCGGCAGCGGCCTGGGGGCTGGGCTGTACCTGGACAACCGCCTGTATTCCGGGCATTGGCACAACGCCGGCGAGATCGGGCACATGACCGTGATCCCAGGCGGCAAGACCTGCTACTGCGGTAATCAGGGCTGCCTGGAGCGCTACATTTCCATCGCCGCGCTGCTGGAGCACCTGGGGCATCCGGCCGAGCAGGACCTGGCGACGTGGGTCATGAATGACGAGGAACTCAATGAAGGCGTCGACGCCTGGCTCGACGAAGCGGCGCCCGCGTTGAAGCAGGCCATCAACATTCTTGAGTCGGTACTCGACCCGCAGACAATCCTCATCAGCGGCTTTCTGCCCCAAGCGATTCTGGTCCGGCTGATCGCCCGCCTCGAACCCCTGAGTCGCTCCATCAGCAGCCGCTCGGATCGCCTGCACCCACGCATTCAAATGGGCACCGCCGGGCACGACGCCGTGGCGCTGGGCGCGGCGGCGTTGATGATCCTGGCGGAAATCAGCCCGGACTACGAGGCGCTGCTCAAGCCGGAATAAACCCGGCTGTCAGCGGCTGGACTTCAGGGTTTCAAGCATCGCCTCGGCGGCCAGGGCATGGACCTTGCGCGTCGGGTGCCATTCATCCCAGTAGTAATGCGCATCCGGGTTTTCACACACCGGTTTCACGTCCGGATAGGTGTGTTGGCAGGGCGTATCGAGGTCTTTGAACCCAGCAACCTCGGGGGCGGCGCGCAGTTTGTCGCTGAACGCCACATGGTCGAAGTAGCTGATGCTGACCTGGTGGGTTTTGGCCAATGTGTTCAGCACTACCGGAAGTTTTTGTTCTAGCGTCTGCTGATAGTTTTTTGCATTCTCGACTTGATTGCCCTGCACCACCGCCGGCACATGAGTCAAATCCGTCGTGCCCACCACCATCACCTGCTTCGCGCCTGCAGCGATCAATGTCTCGGTGGCCGTCTGGATATTTGCCACGCTGTTCTGGCTGAGCACTGCAACCGATTCCGGGTGCGAGAAATCCGCCCATTCAAAAAAGTCGTTGGCGGAAATGAAGATGAAATACAGCGCCCTCGGGTCCGCCTTGTGTGCCTTGGCGGACGTCAGGTAATCAGCGATCTGGCCCGAAACGCCGGTGTCGCGCGCCGGCTCCATCCAGGTGTAGTAGTTGCCGTTGCCACTCTTGGCCCCGCCGACCGCGTAGTCGGTCAAGGGTATTTTCAAGGCGTGTGCCAGGTTCTCGACGGCAGTCGGGCCGTTGCTCCAGCGGCCTTTCCAATACAACGAACCGGGCAGTTCCTGCGCGTCCTTGACCTTCTGCGTGGCCAGGGTTTTGGTGAAGCGTTCGCCCGCGCCGTTGTCGGAGTAGCTATCACCGAATGCAAAAAGATGATCGTAACCAGGGGCGGCAAAGACGGTGGAGGCGGTCAGTACCAATAGAGCGGCCAAGCAAGTGCGTAGTGTCATTGGAAATCTCCCGGGCGGTCGCCCCAGAGTACCGGCGGCGCGGTATTTCCTCAGCGGCGGTTGCGACCTGTATGTAGCTGAGGGCGCAAGGACTGTCCCGCCCGCGACAGTCGTTCCTCAGTTGATGACGGTGATTGCACCTATCGCAATCGCCGCCAGCAACATCACCATCACCGTGCCCACGGTCCATTTCAGCGAGACGCGCTGGTTGTCGCCGTAGTCGATGTCCAGCAGGCCGCACAGCAGGTACGTCGAGGCCACCAACGGGCTGAGCAAGTGCACCGGCTGACCGATCAGCGAGGCAATCGCCATTTCCTTCGCATCAATTCCGTAGTGGGCAGCGGTCTGTGCCCAGATGGGCAGCACGCCGAAATAGAATGCATCGTTGGATAGCACATAGGTGAACGGCATGCTCAGCAGCGCGGTGATCACCGACAGGTAAGGCCCGGACTGTTGCGGCAGCAGCGCGATCAGGTTGTCGGAGATCGCCTTGACCATGCCGGTGCCGCCCATGATCCCGACAAAAATCCCCGCGGCAAAGATCAGCAAGGTCACCGCCATCACGTTGTCGGCATGCCGCGCGATGACTTCCTTTTGCTGCTTGATGGACGGGAAGTTGACCAGGCAGGCCAGGCCGAAGGCGATCATGAACAGGATAGGCAAGGGCATCAGGCTGATCATCATGCAGGTGATCAGGGCGATGGTCAGCACCACGTTGAACAGAAAACGCGGATCGCTCAGGCGAATATGCGCGTAGCCCTTGAGCACTTCTTCCTCGCTGATGCTCACTCTGCCCAGGCGGCGGAACTCCATGCGCCCCAGCCACCAGGCGGCGAACAACACCCACACTGCACCGGCCAGCATGATCGGTACCATGCTCACGAACAGCTCGGTGATGTCCACATGCATCGCACTGGCCGCCCGGGAAAACGGCCCGCCCCACGGCAGGATATTCATCACGCCAATCGACATCAGCAGCACGGTGGCCATGACTTGCAGGCGGATGCCGGTCAGCCGGTACAGCGGCAAAAACGCAGCGGTCGCAATGATGTAAGTGGTGGCGCCGTCGCCATCCAGGCCTACACACAGGCCAAGTACGGCGGTACCGACCACGATCTTGCGCGGGTCGCCCTTGACCAGGCGCAGGATCACTTTGATCAGCGGGTTGAACAGGCCTGCGTCGGTCATCAGGCAGAAATACAGGATCGCGAACGTCAGCATGATGCCGGTGGGGGCGAGCATCTTCAGGCCGTCGTACATCATGCCGCCCAGTTGCGGGGCGAAGCCGGCCAGGCAGCCGAAGACGATCGGTACCAGCAGCAGCGCCACCAGCGGTGACAGGCGCTTGCTCATGATCAGGTACATGAAGCAGACGATCATGGCGTAGCTCAGGAATATCAACATGGGTGTGCCTTCTTGTTGGTCTTATAGGGCGCCAGGCAAGTGACTGCCGGCTTTTTTCAGGGCGAACGAAGTCCCTGCGTGCTGCGCGCAGCGTTCAGTGCCGGTGAATTCAGAGGTGGGAAAACATCGGTTGGCCGGCGTGCTCCAGGTCGGCGACCAGGATCGAGCCGGTCGACGAATCGGTGATGAACAGCTGCCGGTTGCCCTCGCCGCCGAACGCCAGGTTGGTCAGGGTGCGGTCCTCGGTGCAGCTGCGGATGCGATAGAGCGGTACGGCGTGGGGATCGAATACCCAGACGCAGGCATTGCCGGCATCGCACACGTAGAGGTTGCCGAGCGCGTCGAGGGCCATGCCGTCGGCGCCACTCACGCCGCCCGCCAGTGCGGTGAAGATCCCGACTTTGCTTGTGCCGCCGTCGCGCTGGATCGGCAGGCGCCACACCGCGTTGCCCCGGGTCATGGCGACGAACAGCGCGTTTTGCGCCAGGTCCATGACCAGGCCGTTGGGGCTCGGGCCGTTGTTGATCAGGCAGGTGAGCGTCTGATTTTCCAGGTCGTAGGCGAATACACGACCGGTGGGATCCTGTTGGCCGGTCTGCCCCTGGTCGGTGAAGTAGAGCTTGCCGCCAGCGTCGAAGAACAGGTCGTTCACACCCTTGAAGCCTTCGCTGCGGTGGTGAGTCAGAAACGGTGTGATGACGCCACTGGCAGGGTCCAGGGTCAGGATGCCGTGCTTGTAGTCGGCAATGAAAATACGCCCGTCGCGATGGATCTTCAGGCCGTTGGGCCAGCCGTCGTATTGCACCACCAGGGTCCAGTTGCCGTGCGGGTCGATGCGAAAGATCCGGCCGTAGGGAATGTCCGTGACATAGAGATTGCCCTGCACATCGAAGGACGGTCCTTCGAGGAAGCTTTTCACTCGCTGGCCGGGTTTGTTGGCGTGCACCCACTCGGAGTCTCCGTCCTTGCAGAAAACCTGCGGCAATGTGCTGAAGACGCGAGTGGGCAAATCACGAGGCGGGGCATACAGGCTCACAGGATCAACTCCTACGGAACGGGCAAGGCACCTCTGAAAAGGAGGTAAGCCTTGTCTCATTATTGTTTTGTTCTGCTGGATAGAACGATGTGCTTTCTAATAGAACAAATGTCGAGGTTATTTCTTGGGCTGTCAACCCTGTCTTTTGCCATATCAGACCAATGCAATGAATTGGCTTGCCCGCTGATCAACCAAATATAAGTAAAAAGCGCTGGGCGCTTTTCGGACGTTGACAGTGAAAATTAACGCGCTCATTATTTATTTCAGAACATCGTTCTGTCAGATAGAACAAGCATGAATTGACCTTTAAAGGCCTGGTGATGACCCCTAATAAAAACATCGACATTCTGATCAGCGAGGTAGGCCCGCGTGATGGCCTGCAAAGCGTCGCCGCGACGATGCCTACCGCGCTGAAATTGCAGTGGCTAACGGCTTTGGCCGACGCCGGCCTCAAGGAAATCGAGATTGGCTCATTCGTCTCCCCCAAGCTGCTGCCGCAGATGGCCGATGCGGCGCACTTAGTGGTGCATATGCGTCAACGCCGGGACGTGTTTGTCACGGCGCTGGTGCCGAACCTCAAGGGCGCCCAGGCCGCTTTCGACGCCGGCGTGCAGAAAATCACCCTGCCGATCTCCGTCAGCGAGCCGCATTCCCTGGCCAATATCCGCAAGACTCATCAACAGGTGTTCGAGGAGGTTCGCCAGGTCATTGCCCTGCGCAACGAACACTTCCCGAAGGTGCAAGTGGAGGCTGGGTTGTCGACGGTATTCGGTTGCACGATCCAGGGCGAAGTGCCTGAGGACGATGTGATTCGCATGGCGCTGCGCATGGCCGAGCTGGGCGTGGATGAGGTAGGGCTGGCGGACACCGTCGGCTACGCCAACCCGGCTCAGGTGCGCCGGGCGTTTATCCGCTTGCACAGCGAAATCGGCGCCAAGGCTGGCAGTGCCCATTTCCATAACACCCGCGGCCAGGGGCTGGCGAATGTGCTGGCGGCGCTCGATGTGGGGGTCACCACGTTCGACGCCTCACAGGGCGGGATTGGCGGCTGCCCATATGCGCCGGGCGCGTCGGGCAACATCGTGACCGAAGACCTGGTTTACCTGCTCGAATCCATGGGCCTGCGTACCGGCGTCGATATCGACAAGCTGGTGGCGGCACGTGAATGGCTGCAAAAAGGCCTGCCAGGCGAGCCGCTCTACGGGTTCATTCCGGATGCCGGCGTGGGCAAGAACTTCCACTACGCAGGGGCTGTACGATGAACACGCAGAATCACAAGATCCAGGCGCTGCCATTGGCGGGCATCCGCGTGGTCGAGTTTGTGCACATGGTCATGGGCCCGACCTGCGGGCTGGTGCTGGCCGATCTTGGTGCCGAAGTGATCAAGGTCGAACCGACGCCGGCTGGCGACAACACCCGGCGGTTGACCGGTTCGGGCGCCGGCTACTGGATGACCTACAACCGCAACAAGAAAAGCTTCGCCGTCGACATCAAGACCGAGGAAGGGATGGCGGCGGTGCGCAAGCTGATCGAAAGCGCCGACGTGGTCACCGAAAACTTTCGTCCAGGCGCCATGGAAAAACTCGGCCTGGGCTTTGAGCAGGTCAAGGCGATCAAGCCCGACGTTATCTACAGCTCCATGAAAGGCTTTTTGCCGGGCCCTTACGAACACCGCACTGCACTGGATGAGGTGGTGCAGATGATGTCCGGGCTCGCGTACATGACCGGCCCCGAAGGCCGCCCGCTACGCGCTGGTGCCTCGGTGAATGACGTGATGGGCGGGATGTTCAGCGCCATCTCGATCCTGGCCGCACTGTGGCAACGCAAGGCGACCGGGGAGGGCCAGTTTGTGCAGACCGGCCTGTTCGAGAACTCCGCGTTCCTGGTCGGCCAGCACATGATGCAGATGGCGACCACCGGCCAGCCGGCAGCGCCGATGCCCAGCCGTCTTTCAGCGTGGGCGATCTATGACGTGTTCAACGCCCAGGATGACGAGCAGGTGTTCATGGGCGTGGTGAGTGACAGCCAATGGCTGAGCTTCTGCCAGGCGTTTGGTTTTGAACAACTGGGCAGCGACCCCGAACTGGCGCGCAACACCCAGCGTGTGCATGCCCGTTCGCGAATCCTGCCGCTGGTGCGGGAGCGGCTGGCCACGCTGCCCAAGCAGCAAATCATGGACATGTGCGAGCAGGCCGGCTTGCCGTTCTCGCCGATCCAGCGGCCTCATGATCTGTTTGACGATGTGCACCTGAATGCCTCCGGCGGCCTGGCGCACCTGACGCTGGATAACGGCGAGGAAGTGAAGGTGCCGATGCTGCCGTTTGAAATGAATGGCCGGCGTTTCGATACGCGCCTGAACGTGCCACAACTGGGCAGCCATTCGCAGGCGTTGCTTGAAGAGCTGGGTTATGCCGCCAGGGATGTCGACGCCTTGCGCGCTCGTGGCGTGGTCCGCTAGGTGCTTTTGTCGCCATTCCAATAACAATAATGTCGAGGAAACCCGTCATGGCAATTGTCACGACACCTGCATCAGGCGCCCCAGCCATCACCGCCGTGGTGCTGGATGCAGAGCAAACCCGCGTCCTGCACAAGGCCGCCTGGCGTCTGATCCCGCTGCTCGCCCTGGCTTACTTTTTCAACTACCTGGACCGCACCAGCGTTGGCTACGCCGCCTTGCAAATGACCGAACAGCTGGGTTTGACCGCCACGCAATTCGGCCTGGGTGCGGGGATTATGTTCGTTGGCTACTGCCTGTGTGAGGTGCCGAGCAACCTGGCGATGTACCGCTTTGGCGCCCGGCGGTGGATGGCGCGCATCATGATTACCTGGGGGATCGCGGCGGCTGCCACGGCCTGGGTCGTCGGCCCCTACAGCTTCTACGCCATGCGCCTGGTGCTGGGTGTGGCCGAGGCCGGGTTCTTTCCCGGGGTGATCTTTTTCCTGACCCTGTGGTTTCCTGCGCAGTACCGCACGCGGGTGCTGGCATGGTTTACCGCGGCCACGCCGATTTCGTTCCTGGTGGGCGGCCCGCTGTCGGTGTGGCTCCTGCAAATGCACGGCATCTGGGGTTTGGCAGGCTGGCAATGGATGTTTCTGATCGAGGGCGTCCCGGCGTGCATCCTCGGGCTGATCACGTTGAAAGTGCTGACCAACCAGCCTTCCGAAGCCAAATGGCTGTCGGCACAGGAACGTGCCGTGCTCACCGGCTTGCTGGCTGAAGAGCAAAGCCAGGGCCAGCACCGCCACGGCTTCAAGGCTGCCCTGAAGGACCCTCGGGTGTGGATCCTCAGCTCGATTACCTTCAGTTTTACCCTGGGCTCCTACGGCATTGGAATCTGGCTGCCGCAGATGCTCAAGGCCCACGGTGTCGAGATCAGCATGATTGGCTGGGTGGCGGCGATTCCCTACTTTTTTGCAACCATCGGCCTGTTGGTTTGGGCGAAACACGTGGACCGCACCGGCAAGGGGATTTTCAACCTGACCGTGGCCATGCTGCTGGCTGGCCTGGCGCTATTGGTCGCCTTGCAGATGGACACATTGGTGGCCGCCCTGGCCGGGATCACCCTGGCGCTGGTGGGGACGATTGCCGGCAAGACCATTTTCTACACCTTGCCGGGCAAGTTCCTGCGTGGCCAGGCCGCTGCCGGTGGTATTGCGCTGATTAACTCGATTGGTGCCTTTGGCGGTTTTGTCGGGCCATACCTGATGGGCTTTCTCAAGGACTACACCGGCTCGTTCACGGCGGGCCTGATGGTGATGGGGTGCATCATGTTCGTCGCGGCCGCGATGGTTATGTCGCTGCGGCTTTTCCTGCGGGACGCATAATGCGGTGGCTGCACCCCGGCGCAAAAGGGTATGTTACGGCGACTGAAAGTGTCTGGCGCGACCGGGACGGCAATGATGCCGCCGCTTGCGCCGGCGATGAATACCCAATGAGTGGCCATGAGTACCGAACCCAACAACAGTCTTGCTGATCAAGCCGGCAGTCCGGAAGGCGGCGTTGCTGCAGTCGATCGCGCGTTTTCCATTCTCGCGGCCTTCAATATCGACCAGGAGAGCTTGAGCCTGGCGGAGATCGCCCGGCGCACCGGCTTGTATAAAAGCACCATCCTGCGCCTGATCACCTCGCTGGAAAAAGCCGGGTTCGTGCGGCGCTTGAGTGACGGCCAATACGCCGTCGGGCCTGAACCTCTGCGCCTGTCCCAGCTATATCAAGCCTCGTTCCGCTTGCGGGATGTGATCCTGCCGCTGCTGGAATCCATCACCGAAGAGAGCGGCGAGACCTCGTCTTTCTACGTCTATGAAAACGGCAGCCGGGTGGTGTTGTTCCGTGTCGAGCCCAAGCGCGCGGTGCGGGTCTCGGTGCTGGAAGGCGCGCGGTTCCCGCTGCATGCCGGGGCTTCCGGCAAGGTCCTGCGCGCGTTCTCACGCCAGGGTGACGCCACACTGACTCAGGAGCGTGAACGCTGCTGGGCCTGCTCGTTCGGCGAACGCGACCCGGAAACCACCGCCGTCTCCGTCCCCGTGTTTGCAATGGGCGGTGAGCTCAAGGGCGCGTTGACGCTGTCGGGCCCCTCCGACCGATTGCTGAAAGAACACATCCCCCACGCCGCATCGATCCTGCTGCGCAACGCGGCGATCGCCACCAGCGCGTTGGGCGGCAACAACACCGCGTTGCGAGCGGCCCTGGAAAAACTCAATCCTTGAAGGGGTGGTGTTTTTGTGGGCTGATCTGGAATTCAACACAGGACGATCAAGATGGACGTGGCAATGGAACTGTCGTTTGAGGTGACGGAGAAAGAGCGCCAGGCCATCCTCCAGCCGCTGAGGGCATACAACATCAGCCAATGCGGCGAGAACCCGTTCGAAACGTTCGGGCTGTTACTGCGTGATCCCGCCAGCCAGGAAGTGGTGGGCGGCCTGTACGGGAAAATTTCCTATGGCTGGATGTTCATTGAGCTGTTGAGCGTGCCTGAGTCAATGCGCACTCAAGGCATGGGCTCGCGGCTGATGCGCGCGGCTGAGGAGCTGGCACGGGAGAAAGGGTGTGCGGGGATCTGGCTGGACACCTTCAGCTTCCAGGCGCCCGGGTTCTACCGGAAGCTGGGTTTCAGCGAGTTCGGGCATATTGCCGAGTACCCGCCAGGACACACGCGCCACTTTTTCCAGAAGCACCTGGGCTGAGGGCTAGCGGGTCACCGTTCACCACGTGACCAAGCCGTCGAGGCCCTGATCGGACTTCAAGTACCTGAGCACGTTCTGCGCCTGGGCCTTCTCTTCAAACGGGCCGACAAATGCCCTCTAACGCTTCAAACACCCACAAACTTTATTGGATTGCAGCAACAATTTTTCTTGTTGGACACCTCCCTCCCCAAGCAGCAAAGATGCGGCCACTGACGCTCGACCTTCCAGGTCAACAATAAAAAATCGAGCCGGGCTGCACGCCGTTTTCTTGCAGTGAACCCTTTGTTCACTACCTGCTTTACTGGCGCCGCAGCGCGCACTTAAGGACCTCACCACCATGCAAACTGTTGTGAACCTATGGCCGCTGATTGGCGTACTCGTCATCGTGGTCGGCTTTGTGTTGCGCTTCAATCCGCTGCTGGTCGTCACGGCGGCAGCGATTGCCACCGGGTTTGCCGCCCACTTTCCACTGGAAAAGATCCTCGCCACCATGGGCGACGGCTTCCTCCAGACTCGCGCCTTGCAATTGATCCTGTTGTTGCCCCTGGCTGTCATCGGCTTGCTGGAGCGCCATGGCTTGCGCCTGCATGCGCAAAACTGGATCGCGCGCTTTGAGCGGGCCACGGTTGGGCGCTTGCTGATCATCTATCTGTTTGTGCGTGAATCCACAGCGGCCATGGGCCTGACGAGCCTGGGCGGGCATCCGCAGATGGTGCGCCCGTTGCTGGCGCCGATGGCGGAAGGCGCGGCGGAAAAACGCTATGGCAAACTCCCCGACAAGCTTCGCCACAAGGTCCTGGCCATGTGTGCCGCGACCGACAACGTAGGGCTGTTTTTTGGCGAGGATATCTTCGTCGCCTTTGGTGCGATTGCGTTGATGCACACCTTCCTGTTGGGTTCGGGGATTGATGTCGAGCCTCTGCACATTGCGGTCTGGGGCATCCCGACGGCGATCTGCGCCTTCATCATTCACGCCATTCGCTTGCACCGCTTTGACCGAATGCTGACCCGAGAGCTGTTACCGGCCAACACAGCGGAGGCGGCGCAATGATCATTTCCATTCAATACCTGTACTGGCTGGCCGGCGTTCTGCTGGTGATTACCGCCGGGATGATCCTGATGGATCGCACCCACCCCAAGCGCTGGTCGAGTTCGTTGTTCTGGCTGCTGTTTGCCATTCCGTTCCTGGTGGGGGAGCGCCTGCCCTCGGTGGTGGTCGGCGTGGGCGTGGTGGTGATGGCACTCATCGCGGGCCTGGGCGGCGTAGGCCGCGGCGCGCATGCCCAGTTGCATGACAAGGCCGCACGGGCCAGCGCTGGTCGCCTGGGGCATAAATTGTTTATCCCGGCATTGGCCATTCCGTTGACCACGGTGATCGGCTCGGTATTGCTCAAACACACCGAGATCGGCGGCGTGCCGCTGCTGGACCCGAAGAACACCACCTTTGTTTCCCTGGGTATCGGCTGCCTGATTGCACTGGCACTGGCCTGCTGGCTGACGCGGGACACCCCGGTGCAAGCCCTTCGCGAATCCCGGCGCCTCACCGAAGCGCTGGGCTGGGCGATGGTGCTGCCGCAGATGCTGGCGATGCTCGGGCTGTTGTTCAACGAAGCGGGCGTGGGCACAGCGGTGGCGCACATCACCACCACCTATATCAACCTGGATTACAAGCTGGTAGCGGTGATGGTGTATGTGTTGGGCATGGCACTGTTTACCGTGATCATGGGCAATGGCTTTGCCGCCTTCCCGGTGATGACCGGCGGCGTTGGCGTACCGGTGCTGGTAGGCATCTACGGCGGCAACCCGGCGGTGATGGCTGCCATCGGCATGTTCTCCGGTTACTGCGGTACGCTGATGACACCCATGGCGGCCAACTTCAATATTGTCCCGGCAGCGTTGCTGGAGCTGCCGGATAAAAACGCGGTCATCAAGGCACAGATGCCGACCGCGTTGATGATGCTGGTGGTCAATATTGTCCTGCTCTACCTGCTGATGTGAGGCTGTAATGCGCACTGTATTGCTGACGGGTTTCGAACCGTTTGACCAAGACCTTGTCAACCCGTCCTGGGAGGCGGTACGCCTGTTGGAGGGTGTGCAGCTGGGCGCTGATGTGCGGATTGTCGCGCGGCAGTTACCCTGTGCCTTTGCCACGGCGGGCGAGCGCCTGGCTCAGCTGTTGGCCGAACACCGCCCGCAGATGGTCATTGCTGTCGGGCTGGGCCCCGGGCGCAGTGATATTTCCATCGAGCGGGTCGCGATCAACCTCAACGACGCGCGGATCCCGGACAACCTGGGTGAGCAACCTGTCGACACGGAAGTGCTGCCCGGCGGCCCTGCGGCCTACTTCGGCACCTTGCCGAGCAAGGCCATGGTGAGGGCCGTGCGCGAGGCCGGCATTGGGGCCAGCGTGTCGCAAACCGCCGGCACTTTCGTGTGCAACCAGGTGTTCTATCTGTTGCAGCACGCGCTCGCCGGGTCAGGGGTACGCAGCGGTTTCATCCATGTGCCGTGGCTGCCCGAGCAGGTGGCGGGCCGAATACCCGAGCCGGCCTCGATGGCGTTGCCGGTGCAGGTCGAGGGCTTGCGGATTGCGCTGCTGACGGCCTGGAATACCCTGGTGGATATCAGTGAAACGGGTGGGCAAGTCAGCTGAGGTTTTCGGCTTCGCGTCCCGGGAAAAACAACGCGAAGCAGGTCACACCGTTCTCGCTGCTCACGCTGTATCGGCCGTTATGCAACTGCATGATGGTCGCGACAATCGACAGCCCCAATCCATTGGAATGCGCCGAACGCTCCCGTGATTCATCCACGCGATAAAACCGCTCGAACAACCTGGGCAAGTGCTCCGCCGGGATGGTCGCGCCGTGGTTGGTCACTGTCAGGTTGATGCCTTCGGCGCAGGGTGTGGCCTGGATCAGCAGTTCAGAGGCGGGCGCACCATATTTGATGGCGTTGGCGCACAGGTTGGCCAGGGCACGGCGCAGCAGCATCGGCTCGGCCCAGATCACACCGGCGCCCTGGGCGAGGATGCTGATGTCGACATCGCCCGCCAGGCCTTCGAAGTAGTCGGCCATGCGTTCCACTTCATCGGCCGCGTCCAGTTCCTGGCGCTGGCGCAGTGCACTGGCCGGGTCGGTGCGGGCCAGGAACAGCATGTTGTCGAGCATGCGCGCCAGGCGTTCGAGTTCTTCGACGTTGGAGGCCAGCAGTTGCTGGTAGGCTTCGATGCTACGGTGTTGCTGCAGCGCCACCTGGGTTTCCCCGAGCAAGTTATTGATCGGCGTGCGCAGTTCGTGGGCCATGTCGGTGGAGACCTGGCCCAGTTGCACAAAACCCTTGGCCAGGCGTTCGAGCATGGTGTTGAACGAATCAATCATCGGCAGCAGTTCTTTGGGGGCGCCGTGGCTGTCGAGGCGCGCGGCGAGGTTGCCGACGCCGATGCCCTGGGCATGCACGGCCAGGCGCCGCAATGGCAGCAGGCCGCGATGCACCATCAGGTAACCGACCACCGCCAGTACCAATGCCGCGATGCTGGCGAGGATATAGACACTCAGCCGGTAGCTGGCGAGCACTGCGGTGCGCTCGGTCATCAACCGCCCGGTAGTGACTTGCAGGCTGCCCAGGTCGCCTGAATCGATGGTCGCGGCGAGGGTGGAGAAGGGGACGCCATTGACGCCGGGTAAATGCTGCACGTCGGCGAATTCCAGGGCGTGGTCCCGGGGCACCGGTGCAACGTCGGGCATGTCGATGTTGCCGGGGTTCACTTCCAGCAGCGGTTTCTGCCCGGGTGCGGCGATGCTCAGCACCGATTCGCGGTTGCCCAGCATGTTCTGGAACAGTTCGGGCTTGGTCTTGATCAGGTCCAGGGTGTTGCTGTCGTTCAGCAGGTTGCGCAGTTGGTCGACGCGGTAGATCAGCGCAGCGTCGTCGCGGTGGATCAGTTCGCGCTCAAGGTCGCGGTACAGCGCCACGCCGAGGGTTGCCAGCAGGGCGAACGCCAGCAGGGCGAAGATCAGCGCCAGGCGCAGCGTCAGGGAGTAATGCCGGGGCTTGCTCATGGTTGCGTATCGAAGCGATAGCCGATGCCGCGCACGCTATGGATCAGCTTGAGCTGGAACGGGTCGTCGATTTTCAGGCGCAGGCGGCGCACGGCCACGTCGACCACATTGGTGTCGCTGTCGAAATTCATGTCCCACACCCTTGAGGCGATCAGCGAGCGCGAGAGTACCTGGTCCTGATGGGTGGCGAACAAGTGCAACAAGGCGAACTCCTTGTTGGTCAGGGTGATGCGCACGCCGCCACGGCTGACGCGGCGCTTGAGCACGTCGATCTGCAGGTCGGCGATCTGCAAGTGTTCTTCTTCACGGCTTGGCCCGCGCCGGGTCAGGGTGCGCAGGCGCGCCACCAGTTCGGCGAAGGAAAACGGCTTGATCAGGTAATCGTCGGCGCCCAGTTCCAGGCCCTTGATGCGGTCGGCAATATCGTCCCGGGCGGTCAGGAACAGCACCGGCGTGTCGGCTTCCTTGCGCAGGCGACGCAGCACTTCCCAGCCGTCCATCTTCGGCATCATCACGTCCAGCACGATCACGTCGAACGGGGTTTCCAGGGCCTGGTGCAAACCGTCCACGCCATCGCGGGCAAGGCTCACGGAGTAACCCAGTTCCTGCAGGCCGTTAAGCAGGTAGTTGCCCGCCTTGGGCTCGTCTTCGACTACGAGGATATTCATGGGATTCGCCCTGGTGATGTGCAGTTCTTGCGTGGCGCAAGTGTAGCCCGATCAATTGTCATTGGGGCAGCCGATGCCCTGTACTTGATAGTCCAGCACGTGTTCGCGGCCCTGGCTGTCGAGGTAGTCGAGGCGCGCAGGGACAATGCCGCACTGGCCGTAGGTATCGGTGCTCGACAGTACTTTGGCCACGTCCATGTGCATGAAGAAGCCGGGGGTGTCATGGATCACCGAGGTGGTGGCGGTGGTATCGGCAAAGGCCGAGCCGGTGGCGAGGAGGGCAGCAAAGCCGAGGATAAACAGTTTCATGGCGGTATCTCTCTTTAAGGGTTGGCTGCCGGTATCCGGCAGTGAGTTCACAGTAACCAGGCGACACAAACAGCCAGCCAACAGGATGATGACAAGATCGTAATGAAGGGCTTAAGGCTGGCGGCCGGACGCTTCGAGGATCAGGTCGGTGATTTCCTTGGCGTGGGAAACCAGGGACAAGTGGCTCGATGGCACCTCGATGGTGGTGGCGTTCATGCGCTTGGCGAGAAAGCGTTCCAGGTCGGGGTTGATGGTCTGGTCATTGCTGGACACCGCATACCAGGACGGCTTGGTGTGCCACGCGGCGTTGACGGTGCGACCGCTGAACAGGGTCTTGGCGATCGGTTGTTGCACGGCGTACAGCTCCATGGCCTTGGCGTGGGGTACATCGGCGGCAAAGTACTTGAGGAAGGCGTCCTGGTTCAGGGTCAGGTAACCGTCGTGCTCCACCACACCGGCCCGCACGGGTGTGCTTGGGTACTTGGCGGACAGGGCGACGAAGTCTTCGTTGGCGTCCGGAGCGCGGGCGGCGACGTATACCAGGGAGCTGACCTTGGGGTTGACCCCGGCGTCGCTGACCACGGTGCCGGCGTAGGAATGGCCGACCAGCACGGTAGGACCGTCCTGTTGATCGAGTACGCGATTGGTGGCAGCGACGTCATCCGCCACCGAGGTCAGCGGGTTTTGCACGGCGGTTACATGCAAGCCGGCGGCCTGCAGGCGGGTAATCACTTCGGACCAGCTGGAACCGTCGGCCCAGGAGCCGTGTACCAGCACTACGTTATTGGCTTTCACCGGTGCAATCGGGCCGGCCACGGCGGCGCCGGTCCCCAGCATCAACAGGCTGGCGGCGATCAGGCAGAGTTTGCTTGCAGGTTTCATGGGCGGGCTCGCTTCATTTTCAGTGGGAAGTTGGGTCACCCGCTGTGGGTGACTGACGACTTCACTGTATGAAGTGAGGGTGAGGGCAACACTGACAGCTTGATGACAAGTTTGTAATGCAATGGGCAGCCGGAAGGCTGCCCTGGTTGGACGGTGACCCATCAGACAGTACGGGTTGCTTGCAGGCGTTCAGCGCCGCCTTCCGCCAGGCCGCGTTCGTGCAGGCGATCTGCGCCGCCCTCGGCGAGCAGGTGGGATGACTGGTCTTTGACCGCGCCAGCGTCGGTGTCGGCCGACGCCATGGATGACAGCCCGAGGCCCGCGATGACAGTCAGGCCGAGTACCAGGGACGAAGCTTTCGAGAGATTGAACATGATGAGGCTCCTACGCGTGAGTCAGCCGGATTGGCTGGTGGTCGTAGTTAATCGCCGGGGTGTATCTGCCATGTGTGCCCAGGCGTGGCGAAATGCGGGTTCGCGTATCCAGGCGGGGTTCCCATACAGTCCGATACAAACCACGGGAAGGTTTACAGCGTTTGGGCCGATCCGTAGATTGCACCAGGCAAGTGGTTCGTCAGCGCCCAAGACCGGGTGACGAAAGCAAGAGGAAGCCGAGCAGTGTCCACCCGCGATTCAGCTGTATTCGCCCACCGTTACCGCGCCTTCCTGTTCGATATGGATGGCACACTCCTGAACTCCATTGCCGCCGCCGAGCGCGTATGGGCCACCTGGGCTGAACGCCATGGGCTGGATGTCGAGGCCTTTCTGAAGACCATCCATGGTGCCCGGGCCATCGATACCATCACCCGCCAGGCGTTGCCCGGTGTGGACGCGCAGGCTGAGGCGCAGTGGATTACCGAGGCTGAACTTGAGGATGTGGAAGGGGTGGTGGCGATTGCGGGCGCGGTGGAATTCCTCAACGCATTGCCCGGCGATCAATGGGCGCTGGTTACGTCTGCCCCCAAGGCACTGGCTCTGCGCCGTATGCAGGCGGCCGGGATCAACCCGCCGGCGGTGCTGGTCACCGCGGAGGATGTTGCGAGCGGCAAGCCGGACCCTGCCTGTTATGTGCTCGGTGCGCAACGGCTGGGAGTACCGGTACAGGACTGCCTGGTGTTTGAGGATGCCAGCGTCGGGATTCGCGCCGGCGAGGCGGCGGGGGCCGATGTGATGGTGGTGACGTCGACCCACCTTGTGCCCATGGTCACCGCGCATCCGTCGATTGACGGGTATGAGCATCTACAGGTTCAGCGGGACGAAGCCGGGCTGTTGCATCTACAGCGCCTGGCGTAAAAAAAGGCCGACCCGGTTACCCGGATCGGCCTTCTTCGTATAGGGGCGGTTCAACGTTGGAGCCGTTTCCAGTCAGCGTCTGCAGGCGGTTGCCCTTGAGCCCCTGGCGGGACAAGACCATTTCCTTGAGGATTTCGCTGGCAAGCCTGGCAATCGCCTCCGGCCCTCGATGGTGGGCGCGGACGATGCCGGTCACTGCAAAGTGATCAGCTTCCGGGCCGCTGAGAATCGCGGAAAGCGTGCCATCGGCATGCAGGGTGCAGACGATTTTGTAGCTCGGCAGGCGCGCTGCCAGTGCTGATTCGATTTCGCTTTTACTCAGTGTGTCCATCAGCGCTACAACCTTTCACCGACCGTGCATGCCCAAGCATAGGTTGTGTCGCGCAGCTGTAAATACCGGCGATCTGATAGCAACTGCGGCGGCGGTTTCAACCCGCTTGCGGGATACACCGCGCTGGGGCAACGAACTTCAAGATGAAACCCAAAGCCGTCAGGATGAGGCTTTGCGGCGATCACTGTGAGGCGCGCGCCGGCACAGTCTGCGATGGACGGCGACCTGAATGGGCTTGAGGCAGAAGAAAAACAAGTACGCGCTCAGGAACAGCGTCAGGTCCAGCCATGAGTAGGCTTTGTCGGAGGAGCCTTCGATTTCGAACTTGAGGCCATACTCCAGCGCCACAAACGCCACGCTGATCAGCGTGACAATCAACCAAGACTTGGATAAGTAAGGCTGTTTAACGGTACGCCTCATCAACGTGCTCCTTGGCGCGCTGCAGACTGTAGGGGATTTGTCACGAGATTCGGCCCTGGAAAACTCCACAAGTTCCCTTTGTTTGCAGGCTGTTTCATGCGTTGAACGCAGCCAGCGACTATTACTGAGAAGTGTTCCTGCCATGTGTCATACAAAAGGGAGTACGCCTTATGTTGGTTCAGTGGTTGCAGCAGTCCATTTACTGGCATTCGCCATGGCTTTGTCGGCCGTGCTTGCGCGTGGCAAGGCATTGCGCGGTGTATCTGATAGTGACCCATCCACCCTGCGCCGCGTATTGATCGCGGACAACATCTGGGGAATCAGTGCCCTGGTGTTATTGGTAACCGGTGGCCTGCGGGCCTTCGGCGGCTACGAAAAGGGCAGTGATTATTACCTGCACCAGCCGTTGTTTCACGTGAAGATGACGCTGCTTGTATTAATTTTGTTACTGGAGCTCGCGCCGATGATTCGCTTTATCAAATGGCGCATCGCGTTGGCGCGTGGCACGCGCCTCGATTTGCACCAGGCAGGTCTTTTTGCGCGCATCAGCCATGTGCAGGCGTTACTGCTGGTGCTGATGATGATTGCAGCGAGTGGCATGGCACGCGGTATCGGCCTGGGATGACGCTGGCCTGACGCTGGAACAAGGGAATAGGGCGCGCTGGCCGCGGGAAGCCGCGAGCAGGCTGAAAGAGGTTTTCGCCAGCCGTTACAGTGAACGAAAGGGCTGGCTACTGGAGGCGCTTCAAGGTGTCTGGTTTTTATCCGGAGCCGTCAGGCCCGCCTGGATACGTTGGTAGATCTCCTCGCGATGCACGGCAACGTCCTTTGGAGCATTGATGCCGATTCTTACTTGCTGGCCGCTAACGCCCAGGATGGTGATCGTGATGTCATCACCGATGTTTATGCTTTCACCGACTTTGCGGGTGAGTATCAGCATGGACTTCTCCTTGATTGCTTTGAAGGACACATGTTTCAGACAGGGCAGATGTCGGATGTGTGTAGCTTACTGCGAAGCGCTTCCCTGTGGCTGCCTCTTTTAGGACGCATAGAGGCGGCATTAATTCCCATGCCGCCATCATACAGGTCTGCGATACATCATTCGCATTGTTTAAGCCAACGTTTATGACGGCCAGAATAGACAGTGAATGATAAAGTCGCCTCTTTGATCCTCTAAGGAGCAGGGTAGTGCGTAAAGTAGCGATGGCAATTGCGGTGTTGGCATTGGCCGGTTGCGGTGAAGGTAAAAGTGTCGACGCCCCCAAGGCCAGGCCTGCCGTTGCCGAGGCGCCCGCCCAGGCGCAACCTGCGGTCGGCGCGATCGCCTCTCAAGAATGGGATGTATGGGTGGGGCCGCCGGATCACAAGCTGCAGGCGATGACTGACCTGACCGCGTGGTTGCTGGAACACGGTTTCAGTTTCTATCTGGCGAAGGAAGACGGTAAGGACCAGGTGCTGCTGGGCCCATTCAGCACCAAGGCCGAGGCCGAGGCGAAACAAGCGCAGTTGACCGAGAAACTGGCCACTGCGAAGAAGAATGACACGGTGTCCGAGGTCATCGAACACAAGGTTGCGCAGTAAAGAGTCGACAAGCGGGAGGCCATGGCGCTCCCGCTTTTTTCGTTCAGCCGCAGGCTTTCAAGTTCACCGGGCCGACAAATTCATTGCCGCGCCCCATCACGCACGCCACGGTTTGATTGCGCTGGCGTTCCCAGGGCTGTACCGGGTAGGTCTTGTTCCAGGCTTCATACAGCTGGCGATCCTGTTTCGACAGGCGCAGGCCATACTGCTTACTCATATAGAAATAGGTTCGGGCGATCATGCCGCGAATGGAAGGGCGGGGCATGACCTTCTTGGCCTTGAAGTCCACCTGGGTCAGGCATGATCCATATTGGCCGCTTTGTACCGGCAGCCAGCCAAAACTGAAATTGTTTCGGTCGCCATTCACCTCGCCGATGCTCGGCACCAGGTTGTGCAGGTCGGCTTCGGCCCGCTTGTAGACCGCGTCCTTGCGGGTGCAGTTCTTGCGCCCGCCATCCTGCCAGCACTGGCGCTGATGGCCGATCTGCCAGGCCGGAACAATGTGTTCCCATTCAATACGTGCCGCCCGGTTGGCGTTTTTGCGCGGGATATAGCCGCAGGCTTTCAGGTCTACCCGGTTGCCGTTGTATTTGCAGCCGCAATAGAACTCCGTGGATTGCGGTTCATACAGTTTCCAGGCGATTTTCTTGGCTTCGCTGAACGTCCTGGGGGCTTGGGCTTGAGCGGTAACAGCAAAAAACACGAACAACACACTGATAAAACGGACACTCATTGACTCAATCTTCCTTCGGCACAACCCAGAAAATCTGCACGCCGCCGTCATCGCGATAAGCGAGGGTGACGTTATCGTTTTCTGCTATCTCTTCCAGTAGTCGTGCCCACTCGTCTTCCGGTTCCTCCGGCAAACGAAAAATCAACGCCGCCTTGTTTTTTTGGGCATTGGTGGAGTTGATGATTTTCTGCACACGAACGGCCAGTCGTTGGTAGGCATCAGGAGGTGTTGGTGCTGCGGAAGAGGGCTTTGCCACGGAGTATTCCTTATTAGGCTGTACGTGCATACAGTATTTAACTGTGGGCAATTTCGCAACTGCTTAAAATTCAAGAAGTTCTTCTGACAGTGGTTTTGCCGATTTGGTGTAGGAACGCTTTGTTTTTCAAAGGTTTTTTGCGCGGGGGATAAAGCGGGGGAAATCAGACCCGCTCGCGGTACGCCACGAGCGGGATGGCCCAACCGTTGCCGGCCGGGCCCGGGAGCGATCAATATTCCCAGAACATCCGTTGCAGTTCCTTGCTGTCCTGGGTCTTGGTCAGGGCGACCATGGCCAGGATGCGGGCTTTCTGCGGGTTCAGGTCATGGGCAACTACCCAGTCGTATTTGTCGTCTGGTTGTTCGGCGTTACGCAGAACGAAACCACCGGCATTCACGTGGGAAGAGCGAATGATCTGTACGCCTTGCTTGCGCAGTTCCTGCAGGGCAGGCACCACCTTGGACGACACCGAACCATTGCCGGTACCGGCATGGATGATGGCTTTCGCGCCGGCCTGGGCCAGGGCCTTGTAGGCGGTGTCGCTTACGTTGCCATAGGAATAGGCGATTTCGACGTCCGGCAGGCTTTTGATGGTCTTGATGTCGAATTCCGAGTTCATGGTGTGACGCTTGGCTGGCAGGCGGAACCAGTAGGATTTGCCTTCTACCACCATGCCCAGCGGGCCCCATGGGCTCTTGAACGCTTCAGTCTTGATGTTGATCATCTTGCTGACGTCGCGACCCGACTGGATCTCGTCGTTCATGGTCACCAGTACGCCTTTGCCGCGGGCGTCCTTGCTGCCGGCGACGGCAACGGCGTTGTACAGGTTGAGCATGCCATCAGCCGACATGGCGGTGCCTGGGCGCATCGAGCCGACCACGACGATTGGCTTGTCGGTCTTTTCCACCAGGTTGAGGAAGTAGGCAGTCTCTTCCAGGGTGTCGGTACCGTGGGTGATCACGATGCCGTCGACGTCCTTGCTGTCGGCCAGTTCGGCGACACGACGACCCAGTTGCAGGAGGTTTTCGTTGGTGATGCTTTCGGAGGCAATTTGCAATACTTGTTCGCCGCGGACATTGGCGATCTGGCTAAGCTCAGGAACACCGGCGATCAATTGTTCGATGCCGACCTTGGCGGCCTGGTAGGTCGCACTGTTGGCCGCGCTGGCGCCGGCGCCGGCGATGGTGCCGCCGGTGGCAAGGATCACCACGTTGGACAGTTTTTGCTGGGTTTCAGCTTCTTTTGCCTGAGCGGCAACGGGGAACAACAGCAGGAGGGCTAACGCGCCCGGTACGAAAGTTTTCAACGCAGATTTCATTATTCTTCTCTCTAGTTTTGATGAGTGCTGATGCAGGTTCATCTAGAAACACCCGGGCGGTTCTGAACGCCACGAGGTGCTGAGTAAGAGCAGGATTTGTACCAGCGGGATTTTGTTGGGCAATAGAATTTAACCTATTGATTTATATCTATATTTGTTTGATTTGTAAGTAAATGGCTTGGTCTTCTGTCCGGCTTTCCGAACAAAGCGGTGCGCGGGTGTTCGGTTGTCCGAAAAGGATGACGGAAAAGTTTGGTTTTAAACGCAGGAGGCACGCCGCGACCTGTCGTTTCAGAGAACGATCCAGCAACGCGGATGTTTAAAGGGGGTACCGGATGGCTTCGAGGGCAGGGCGTAAAGCGGATTCACCAAAAGGCTGTTTTCTCCCGTTGACAAATCTCGACAAGCTTCTCATAGTTTGACCTAACGCAAACGTTTGCGAGATGTTTCACGGGGTGCTCCTCGAGTGTCGTGAAAGCTCGTATCAGCCGCCCGGGTGGGTTGGCTGCCGAAGCGTTCTTCGGTGCAAGCGTTGCTCACAATAATCATAAGATCGGAGTGAACCCATGAAGCTGCCATTTGCTGGACGTCTTCTTGCTGTCGCTGTGCTTGCTGCCGCATCCGCTGCCCTGCCTCTTTCCTCTGCATTTGCTGCCGAGACCGCCGCCAAACCCAAGGTCGGCCTGGTGATGAAATCCCTCGCCAACGAATTCTTCGTCACCATGCAGGACGGTGCCAAGGAATACCAGAAAGCCCACGCCGCCGACTTCGACATGATCACCAACGGGATCAAGAACGAAACCGATACCAGTGCTCAGATCGATATCGTCAATCAGATGATCCTGTCCAAGGTTGACGCGATCGTCATTGCTCCCGCCGACTCGAAAGCCCTGGTCACCGTGCTGAAAAAGGCCTCTGACAAAGGCATCAAGGTCGTCAACATCGACAACCGTCTGGATGTGGATGTACTGAAAAGCAAAAACCTTGATATCCCGTTCGTAGGTCCAGACAACCGCAAGGGCGCGCGCCTGGTCGGTGAAGAACTGGCCAAGCACCTCACCAAGGGTGACCAGGTTGGCATCATCGAAGGTGTGTCCACCACCACCAACGCCCAGCAGCGTACCGCTGGCTTCAAGGACGCGATGGATGCCGCCGGCATGAAGATCGTCTCCACCCAATCCGGTGAGTGGGAAATCGACAAGGGCAACGCGATTGCCGCTGCCATGCTCCAGGCAAACCCGAACATCAAGGCACTGCTGGCCGGTAACGACAACATGGCACTGGGCGCAGTATCCGCCGTACGTGGCGCCGGCAAGGCTGGCAAGGTGCTGGTCGTAGGCTACGACAACATCGAGGCCATCAAGCCGATGCTGCAGGACGGCCGTGTCCTGGCCACCGCCGACCAGGCTGCTGCCCAGCAAGCCGTTTTCGGTATCCAGAACGCTCTGAAGCTGGTCAAGGGTGAAAAAGTCGATGCCGTGGATGGCATGATCGAAACCCCGGTCGAACTCATCCTCAAGAAGTAATTCCCCGGCAGCACAAAACAGCGTCCGCTCACCCGAGCGGACGCCTGGAGACGTTCCTATGTCATCTTCCGCACCGAACGCTGTCCTCTCGGTCAGCGGTATCGGCAAGACCTATGCCCAACCGGTTCTGTTCGACATCACCCTGACGCTCAATCGTGGGGAAGTGTTGGCGCTTACCGGTGAGAATGGCGCGGGGAAAAGCACCCTGTCGAAAATCATCGGCGGGCTGGTCACCCCGACCGACGGCCAGATGCAGTTCAATGGCCAGGCCTACACGCCAGGCAGCCGGACCCAGGCTGAAGAGCAGGGCATCCGCATGGTCATGCAGGAGCTTAACCTGCTGCCAACCCTGACGGTCGCTGAAAACCTGTTCCTCGATAACCTGCCCAGCCACGGTGGCTGGATCAGTCGCAAGCAACTGCGCAAGGCCGCCATTGAAGCCATGGCCCAGGTCGGCCTGGACGCTATCGACCCGGACACCCTGGTCGGCAGCCTCGGCATCGGCCACCAACAGATGGTCGAGATCGCCCGCAACCTGATTGGCGACTGCCACGTACTGATCCTCGATGAACCTACGGCGATGCTGACCGCCCGTGAAGTCGAGATGCTGTTCGAACAAATCACCCGCCTGCAGGCCCGGGGCGTGGCGATTATCTATATTTCCCACCGGCTCGAAGAACTGGCCCGGGTTGCCCAGCGCATTGCGGTGCTGCGCGACGGCAAGCTGGTGTGTGTCGAGCCGATGGCCAACTACAACAGTGAGCAACTGGTCACGCTGATGGTGGGCCGCGAACTGGGCGAGAAAATCGACCTGGGCCCGCGCACCATCGGCGCGCCGCTGTTGACGGTAAAAGGCCTGACCCGCTCGGACAAGGTCCGCGACGTGTCGTTTGAAGTGCGTGCCGGCGAAATCTACGGCATCTCCGGCCTGATCGGTGCGGGCCGTACGGAGTTGCTGCGCCTGATCTTCGGCGCCGACCTGGCCGACAGCGGCACCGTGGCCCTGGGCACACCTGCGCAAGTCGTCAGCATTCGCTCGCCCGTCGACGCGGTTGGCCATGGCATCGCCCTGATCACCGAAGACCGCAAGGGCGAAGGCCTGCTGCTGACCCAATCCATCGGCGCCAACATTGCCTTGGGCAACATGCCGAAGGTGTCCAGCGGTGGCCTGGTGAACAGTCGTGACGAAACGGCCTTGGCCAAGCGCCAGGTCGACGCCATGCGTATCCGCAGTTCCAGTCCGGCGCAGCTGGTGTCCGAGCTGTCGGGTGGCAACCAGCAGAAGGTGGTGATTGGCCGCTGGCTGGAGCGCGATTGCGCGGTGATGCTGTTCGATGAACCGACCCGAGGCATCGACGTCGGCGCCAAATTCGATATCTATGCGTTGCTCGGCGACCTGACCCGCCAGGGCAAGGCGCTGGTGGTGGTGTCCAGCGACCTGCGTGAGTTGATGCTGATCTGCGACCGCATCGGCGTACTTTCCGCCGGGCGCCTGATCGAGACCTTCGAGCGCGACAGCTGGACCCAGGACGAATTGCTTGCCGCTGCTTTTGCCGGCTATCAGAAACGTGATGCGCTGCTCAACGACGCAGCGCCTAGGAATACCCCATGAAAACCACTTCCTCCCCCGCAAAACGTGGCGGCAACTTCTATGGCCTGGGCACCTACCTGGGCCTGGCCGGCGCCTTGCTGGCGATGATTGCGCTGTTCTCGTTCCTGAGCGACCACTTCCTCTCGTACGACACCTTCAGCACCCTGGCCAACCAGATTCCCGACCTGATGGTGTTGGCGGTCGGCATGACCTTCGTGCTGATCATCGGCGGCATCGACCTGTCGGTAGGCTCCGTGCTGGCCCTGGCCGCATCGGCCGTCAGCGTGGCGATTCTCGGCTGGGGCTGGAGTGTGTTGCCGGCAGCCGTACTGGGCATGGGCTGCGCCGCGTTGGCCGGGACCATTACCGGTTCGATCACAGTGGCCTGGCGGATCCCGTCGTTCATCGTGTCCCTCGGCGTGCTGGAAATGGCGCGCGGCGTGGCGTACCAGATGACCGGCTCGCGTACCGCATACATCGGTGATTCGTTTGCCTGGCTGTCCAACCCGGTGGCCTTCGGCATTTCACCTTCGTTCATCATCGCGTTGCTGGTGATCATCGCCGCGCAGCTGGTGCTGACCCGTACCGTGTTCGGTCGCTACCTGATCGGCATTGGCACCAACGAAGAGGCCGTGCGCCTGGCGGGTATCAATCCCAAGCCCTACAAGATCCTGGTGTTCAGCCTGATGGGCCTGCTGGCTGGTGTGGCGGCGCTGTTCCAGATTTCGCGCCTGGAAGCGGCCGATCCCAACGCCGGTTCCGGCCTGGAGCTGCAAGTGATCGCTGCGGTAGTGATCGGCGGCACCAGCCTGATGGGCGGGCGTGGCTCGGTCATCAGTACCTTCTTCGGCGTGCTGATCATCTCGGTACTGGCGGCAGGGCTGGCGCAGATTGGCGCCACCGAGCCGACCAAACGTATCATCACCGGTGCCGTGATCGTGATCGCGGTGGTGCTCGATACTTACCGCAGCCAGCGCGCCAGTCGGCGAGCCTGAGCCATGGCAACGATCAAGGATGTGGCCGCGCTGGCGGGGATTTCCTACACCACGGTGTCTCATGTGGTGAACAAGACGCGCCCGGTCAGCGAGCCGGTACGGATCAAGGTCGAGGCGGCCATCAAGCAGCTCGACTATGTACCCAGTGCGGTCGCGCGCTCGCTGAAGGCCAAGACCACAGCCACCATCGGCCTGTTGGTGCCCAACAGCCTCAACCCGTATTTTGCGGAACTGGCCCGGGGCATCGAGGATTACTGCGAGCGTAACGGCTATTGCGTGATCCTCTGCAACTCCGACGATAATGCCGAAAAGCAGCGCAGCTACCTGAGGGTGCTGCTGGAAAAACGCATCGACGGCTTGATCGTGACCTCGGTGGGCGGCGACGACAGCGGCCTGGCGACAGGCCTCAAGGCGGTACGCACGCCGATGGTCATCGTCGACCGTGCATTGGACGGGATCGATGTCGACCTGGTGCGCATCGACCATGAACAGGGCGCTTACCTGGCGACCCGGCACTTGCTCGATCTGGGTCATCGCGACATTGCCTGCATTGGTGGCCCGAGTCATACCCGCGTGGCGCAAATGCGGATGGCGGGCTACTACCGCGCCCTGGCCGAGGCGGGGCTCGAAGTGCCGGCCGGCCGTGTGCTGGAAAGTGATTTCACCAGTACCGGTGGTTACGCGGCCGCGGCGCAATTGCTGGCGGATAATCCCCCCAGCGCGATTTTTGCCGGCAACGACATGATTGGCTTCGGCGTCTTGCGCGCCGCTGCCGAACGTAATATCCGGGTGCCCGGTGAGCTGTCGGTGATCGGGTTTGATGATATCCAGATGAGCCAGTACGTGTACCCGGCGCTGACCACCGTGGGCCAGTCGATCCTGCAGTTGGGAGAGATGGCGGCCGAGCTTTTACTGCGACGAATTGCGACACCCCAATTGCCGATCGATCAACGCATCGTGACGCCGAGTATTGTCCTGCGCGAGTCGACAGCGCCGTTGGCCGGTGTGTTTGCCCAATACCGCTGAACCGAATTGATGAGTACTGATGTATGCCAGCAAAAGTAGTGGTAATAGGCAGCCTGAACATGGACCTGGTCACCCGGGCCAGTCGGCTGCCCCGCGCCGGTGAAACCCTGATCGGCCAATCGTTCTCCACCGTTCCCGGCGGCAAGGGCGCGAACCAGGCGGTCGCTTCGGCGCGCCTCGGGGCTGAGGTCGCCATGGTCGGCTGCGTGGGCACCGATGCCTATGGCGCGCAATTGCGCGACGCGTTGCTGGTGGAGGGCATTGATTGCCAGGCCGTCAGCACCGTCGACGGTTCCAGCGGCGTGGCGCTGATCGTGGTGGATGACAGCAGCCAGAATGCGATCGTCATCGTTGCCGGTAGCAATGGCGAGCTGACCCCAGCCAAATTACAGGCATTTGACAGTGTGCTGCAGGCTGCCGACGTGATTGTCTGCCAGCTGGAAACGCCGATGGAGACTGTCGGCCATGCCCTCAAGCGCGGTCGCGAGCTGGGCAAGACGGTGATCCTGAACCCGGCGCCGGCCAGTGGTCCGCTGCCCGAGGATTGGTACGCCGCCATCGACTACCTGATTCCCAATGAAAGCGAAGCCTCGGCCTTGAGCGGCGTGGTGGTCGACTCGCTGGACAGCGCCAAGGCCGCCGCCACACGCCTGATCAAGGCCGGTGCTGGCAAAGTGATCATTACCCTCGGCTCCGAAGGCGCGTTGTTTGCCGATGGCCAAGGCTTCGAGCACCTGGTCGCGCCCAAGGTCAAGGCGGTCGATACCACGGCTGCCGGTGACACCTTCGTCGGCGGTTTCGCAGCCGCGCTGGCCAACGGCAGGAGCGAGGCCGAGGCCATTCGTTTCGGCCAGGTAGCCGCCGCGCTGTCCGTGACCCGCGCGGGTGCGCAACCCTCTATTCCCACATTGCATGACGTCCAAGGTTTTGTGCCCTCATGAAAAAGACTCCCTTGCTCAATATCGCGCTGTCGCGGGTGATCGCATCCCTTGGCCATGGCGACATTCTGGTGATCGGTGATGCCGGCTTGCCGGTGCCGCCGGGTGTCGAGCTGATCGACCTGGCGCTGACCAAAGGCATTCCGGATTTCGTCAGTACCTTGCGCATCGTCCTCAGCGAGATGCAGGTGGAAAGCCACGTGCTCGCGGAAGAAATCCTGCTCAAGCAACCGCCGGCCCTGGCGGATCTCAATACCCTGGCCGAACAGGCCGCCCTCGGCGAGCGCCGCCTGGTCAGCCATGAAGCGTTCAAGCAACTCAGCCGCAAGGCGAGGGCGGTGGTGCGCACCGGCGAGTGCCAGCCCTACTGCAATATCGCGCTGGTTTCCGGCGTAACGTTCTAGAATTCCCCAACGACAAGGAGTGCGTCATGCAACGTGGTACCCAAACCCTGCGACACCTGTTCCGGAGTGTGCTGCTTTTGTCCGTGCTAACTGCTGCAAGCGCCCACGCGGCGGAAAAAATCGACCTGATCATCGACACCGACCCCGGTGCCGACGACGTGGTTGCCTTGCTGTTCGCCATGGCTTCGCCCGATGAACTGCAGATCCGCGCGCTGACCACCGTTGCCGGTAACGTGCGCCTCGACAAGACCTCCCGCAACGCACGCCTGGCCCGCGAATGGGCAGGGCGCGAGGACATCCCGGTATATGCCGGTGCACCGAAACCGATGCTGCGCACGCCGATCTACGCTGAAAACATCCATGGCAAGGAAGGTATCTCCGGCGTCACCGTGCATGAGCCGAAAAAAGGCCTGGCAGAAGGCAATGCCGTTGATTACCTGATCAAGACCCTCAGCACCGCCAAGCCCCACAGCATCACCATCGCCATGCTCGGTCCGCAGACCAACCTGGCGCTGGCATTGACCCAGGCGCCGGAGATCACTCAAGGCATCAAGGAAGTGGTGGTGATGGGCGGCGCGCACTTCAACGGCGGCAATATCACGCCGGTGGCCGAGTTCAACCTGTTCGCCGACCCGATCGCGGCCGAGATCGTGCTCAAGAGCGGCGTCAAGCTGACCTACCTGCCGTTGGACGTGACCCACAAGGTCCTGACCAGCGACGCACGCCTGAAGCAAATCGCTGCGCTGAACAACAACGCGAGCAAGGTGGTGGGCGATATTCTCAATGAATACGTCAAGGGCGACATGGAGCACTACGGCATCCCGGGCGGCCCGGTGCATGACGCTACCGTCATTGCCTACCTGCTCAAGCCTGCGCTGTTTAGCGGCCGTGAGGTCAACGTGGTGGTGGACAGCCGTGAAGGCCCAACCTTCGGGCAGACCATCGTCGACTGGTACGATGGCCTGAAACAACCGAAGAACGCGTTCTGGGTTGAAAATGGCGATGCCCAGGGCTTTTTCGATCTGCTGACCGAACGCCTTGGTCGCCTGAAGTAAACAGTCTGCCGGTCGACGTTCGTCGGCCGGGTCTTATTCGCGCTCGGGGTCTGGCGCCCCCATGTGATCGGCCGGGTATTTCTCGAATACCTGGCCGATGAATGCCTGCGCGGCCTGTGTGCCCAGTTCCTTGACCAGCAGGTCGATACCGATGATTGCCAACTCCTCCGGGCTGCCCGGGCTGTAGGAGCTTTGCCCGTGGGGCCACTTGGCTTTGATGTCGGCGTGGATCGTGACGATGGTCATGGGTGTCTCGCGAGGCTGAAAGGCGGTTAGTGCGTTCTGCGTAGGGAGTTAACCATTTTGCGCCGTGTTTGGCACTGCTACTTAGGCATGAGGGGAGGGCTGTGCGACACTGTCCGCCTGTTTAATTGCCAGGACAAACCGCGTGCAGATCGACTTGAACAACACCGAGAACCTGACGCTGGACGCTGTGCGGCAGCTGCTTGCGTCCGCCAGTGACAACGTTCACACCCAATTGCGCGTTACCAAGGCCGGCATTGCCTACATTTCTTCGGGCGTGGTGGGTGGCGTCGATATCGACGGCCTTCTGTTCCGCCTGGAGACCTGGGCGGCGGGTTCGGGTTATGTCGGCAACGTCGCAGCCAGCGACGAGGTGTGGGTGATGCAGATTTTCAACGCGCTCAAGCAGAACTGGCCAACGCCGCCGTTTGATTACATCGACATCTACTGAGTGCGTTCATATCTGGTGACGATTGATTCGCCAGCGCCCGGTGTCGACTCAGGCAGACTGGCCCACAGCCAATTGTGACAATTCTGAAACCAATCGGCCAAACCACGGTCGCACGATCTCTGTCCATTTTTTCTCAAAGGAGGCTTCATGCCTTGGAAGCTCGCATCATTCGGTACTTTGTTGGCTGCGCTCGCCTTGTCGGGTTGCAGCACCCCGGGTACCTCTGAGCCAGCCAAAGACACTGCCGTGACCGATGCTGGTCATAGCCGCTGTGAGGCGAAGGCTGCCGAGTTCGCAATCGGCCAGAAAGCTTCGCCACAATTGCTGGAACAGGCCCGTAGCCGCGCCGGAGCGCAGAACGCACGCATTCTCAAGCCAGATGACATGGTCACGCTGGAATACCGCTCCGATCGCCTGAACCTCAATACCGATGACAACCTTGTGATCAATCGGGTCAATTGCGGCTGATTGCTCCAGCGCTTTTCTCCAGGCCATAAAAAACCCCGTCACATGGACGGGGTTTTTTTAGTTCGGCGCAGAATTACTCTGGGCGAACCTGTGCAGCTTGCATACCCTTTTGGCCTTTCTCAGCCACGAAGGAAACGGTTTGGCCTTCTTTCAGGCTTTTGAAACCGTCGCTTTCGATAGCTTTGAAGTGTACGAACAGGTCGTCACCGCCACCTTGAGGAGTGATGAAGCCGAAGCCTTTTTCATCGTTGAACCATTTAACGGTGCCGGTTTGGCGATTAGACATGGTGTATCTCCAAGAAACATATATTTTCAGTAGTGCTGTGCTGCTCAGGCCAACTGGGCACACCGAGCTATCATAGTCGAAATGTTCGGCTTGGGAGCCCCCCCAAGGCATTGTTTGCTAATCAATCGCGTTGTGTTTCATGCCTTGGTTGGCTGAAAGCCCCGATCTACGGGGCTTTCAGGCGAAATATCAGCTGTTAAAAAAAGCCGTAAAAGCTGCGTAATTTGTGAGAAATGGCAGTTTTCATGGCGATTTCTGGTCCTTCAGCCGGTCTGGCAGGGTGTAAAAATTACTTTTTCTTCACGACTTTGCAGGACGAAATAGCCGTCACAGCTTTGGTCTTGAGCGCGGGATCTGCGTTCTGGTTGGTCATGAGTTCCTTGATTTCGGCACTGCTCAATTCGGCATTGATTTTGTCCGCGCCACATTCACAGTGGTCTTTGGCGGTTTTGGCATCAACACTTTGCTGGGCGGCTGCGCTGCAATCCTTGATGAAGCTGTCCCGCGCACCGGCAGGCCAGTTCGACGGGGCTGCGGCGTGCGCACCCAGGGACATGAGGGTCAGGGATGCAGCAAGGGCGAAAGTCGAGGTAAAACGCATAATCAAATGCTCCTGGAGTCGTGGACGAACGGCGATTCTCGGTGTGTTTGAGGGTTGCCGTACAGTTCAAGTTCACTTTTGCCCTTAAAAGCCGGGAATTTTCGTTTCCTGAAGCGGCTTCGGCGCCATGACCGTTCATCTGTGCTAGCATCTTTCGCTTGGCTATTTTCCGGCGCGCCCTATGCCGCCTTGCCAAGGTCTTTTTTGTTTAACTCCAGTCACTCTGGTTCGATTATCGGTTGGCCGAAAGGCTCCTGCCGCTGTAAGGCAGGCGTTCATCACTGAACGGCCTGGTATTGGATCTTGTACTGGCTCATCCCAACCCACGTGACCTTTGGTAGGGGTCACCACTAGGAGAGGAGGCGCCATGCCAACTATTACTCTTCCCGACGGCAGTCAACGTTCATTCGATCATTCGGTTTCCGTAGCCGAGGTCGCCGCATCCATTGGTGCCGGCCTGGCCAAGGCCACCGTGGCCGGCAAGGTCGACGGCAAGCTGGTTGACGCCAGCGACCTGATCACCGGCGATGCCAGCCTGCAAATCATTACGCCCAAGGATCAAGAGGGGCTGGAGATCATTCGCCACTCTTGCGCGCACCTGATTGGCCATGCGGTCAAGCAGCTGTACCCAACCGCGAAGATGGTCATCGGCCCGGTCATCGACGAAGGCTTCTATTACGACATCGCCTACGAGCGTCCTTTCACCCCGGACGACCTGGCGGCTATCGAACAGCGCATGCACGCGCTGATCGAAAAAGATTACGACGTCATCAAGAAAGTCACTCCGCGTGCCGAAGTGATCGACGTGTTCACCGCCCGCGGCGAAGACTACAAGCTGCGCCTGGTGGAAGACATGCCGGACGAGCAGGCCATGGGCCTGTATTACCACGAAGAATATGTCGACATGTGCCGTGGCCCGCATGTGCCGAACACACGCTTCCTCAAGTCGTTCAAGCTGACCAAGTTGTCCGGTGCCTACTGGCGCGGTGACGCGAAGAACGAACAGCTGCAGCGGATCTACGGCACTGCCTGGGCTGACAAGAAGCAGCTGGCGGCCTACATCCAGCGCATCGAAGAAGCCGAAAAACGCGACCATCGCAAGATCGGCAAGCGCCTGAACCTGTTCCACCTCCAGGAAGAAGCGCCGGGCATGGTGTTCTGGCACCCGAACGGCTGGACCCTGTACCAGGTGCTCGAGCAGTACATGCGCAAGGTTCAGCGCGACAACGGCTACCTGGAGATCAAGACGCCGCAAGTCGTTGACCGCAGCCTGTGGGAGAAATCCGGGCACTGGGCCAACTACGCCGACAACATGTTTACCACCCAGTCGGAAAACCGCGACTACGCCATCAAGCCGATGAACTGCCCGTGCCACGTACAGGTGTTCAACCAGGGCCTGAAGAGCTACCGCGAGTTGCCGATGCGCCTGGCCGAGTTCGGTGCCTGCCACCGTAACGAGCCATCGGGTGCACTGCACGGCATCATGCGCGTGCGCGGCTTCACTCAGGATGACGCCCACATCTTCTGCACCGAAGAGCAGATGCAAGCTGAATCCGCTGCATTCATCAAGCTGACCATGGACGTGTACCGCGATTTCGGCTTCACCGAAGTCGAGATGAAGCTGTCCACTCGTCCGGAAAAACGCGTCGGTTCCGACGAGCTGTGGGATCGCGCCGAAGCTGCACTGGCCGCAGCGCTGGACAGTGCGGGGCTTGCATACGACTTGCAGCCGGGCGAGGGCGCGTTCTATGGTCCGAAGATCGAGTTCTCGCTGAAAGATTGCCTTGGTCGCGTCTGGCAGTGTGGTACCCTGCAGCTCGATTTTAACCTGCCGATCCGTCTGGGAGCCGAATACGTCTCCGAAGACAACAGCCGTAAACACCCGGTTATGCTGCACCGGGCGATCCTTGGCTCGTTCGAACGGTTCGTCGGGATCCTGATCGAGCACTACGAGGGTGCATTCCCTGCGTGGCTGGCTCCGACCCAGGCAGTGATCATGAATATCACTGATAAACAGGCAGATTTTGCCGCTGAAGTTGAAAAAACTCTCAATGAAAGCGGATTTCGTGCCAAGTCCGACTTGAGAAATGAAAAGATCGGCTTTAAAATCCGCGAGCATACTTTGCTCAAGGTTCCCTATCTTTTGGTTATCGGAGATCGGGAAGTCGAGATGCAGACTGTCGCTGTGCGTACTCGTGAAGGTGCTGACCTGGGCTCGATGCCCGTCGCCCAGTTCGCTGAGTTCCTCGCGCAAGCGGTTTCCCGGCGTGGTCGCCCAGATTCGGAGTAATTATTATTAAGCGTGAAATGAGACAAGATAAACGAGCTGCACCGAAAGCCCCGATCAACGAGAATATCTCGGCACGCGAGGTTCGGTTAATTGGCGCTGACGGCGAGCAGATTGGCATCGTCTCGATTGATGAAGCGCTTCGTATTGCTGAAGAGTCCAAATTGGACCTGGTGGAAATCTCCGCCGACGCAATCCCACCCGTTTGCCGGGTGATGGACTACGGCAAGTCGATCTTCGAGAAGAAGAAGCAGATTGCCGCGGCGAAGAAGAACCAGAAGCAGATTCAAGTAAAAGAAATCAAGTTTCGTCCAGGGACGGAGGAAGGGGATTACCAGGTAAAACTGCGCAACCTGGTACGTTTCCTGAGTGATGGGGACAGGGCCAAGGTATCCTTGCGATTCCGCGGCCGTGAGATGGCCCACCAGGAGCTGGGGATGGAACTCCTCAAGCGGGTTGAAGCTGACCTGCTCGAGTACGGTTCGGTCGAACAGCATCCTAAGATGGAAGGACGCCAGCTTATTATGGTCATCGCCCCGAAAAAGAAGAAGTAATCAATAGGGCACGGCAGGCCTTCTGATTATGTTTATCAACTGAATGCGGAGTACCGAACATGCCAAAGATGAAAACTAAAAGTGGTGCTGCTAAGCGGTTTCTGAAAACTGCTAACGGTATCAAGCACAAGCACGCTTTCAAGAGCCACATCCTGACTAAAATGTCGACCAAGCGTAAGCGTCAACTGCGCGGTAGCAGCTTGCTGCATCCGTCTGACGTGGCAAAAGTCGAGCGCATGCTGCGCCTTCGTTAATTTTAGTCAAGAATAGAGGAAGTAACTCATGGCTCGTGTAAAGCGTGGCGTCATGGCGCGTAAGCGCCACAAGAAAATTCTGAAACTTGCTAAAGGCTACTACGGCGCGCGTTCACGCGTATTCCGTGTTGCCAAGCAAGCGGTTATCAAGGCTGGCCAATACGCCTACCGTGACCGTCGTCAGAAAAAACGTCAGTTCCGCGCTCTGTGGATCGCTCGTATCAACGCTGGTGCACGTGTTAACGGTCTGTCCTACAGCCGTTTCATCGCTGGCCTGAAAAAAGCGTCCATCGAGATCGACCGTAAGGTTCTGGCTGATCTGGCAGTGAACGAAAAAGCGGCGTTTGCTGCGATTGTCGAGAAAGCTAAAGCCACCTTGGCTTAAGTACCCCCGACAGTCACCCTGGGTCGCTTCCGCGGCCCACGGTGTTAAACGTCTTAAATAGGGGAAGAGCCTTCAAGCTCTTCCCCTATTTTGTATCTGGAGTCTGTACATGGAAAACCTGGATGCGCTGGTCTCTCAAGCACTAGAGGCTGTGCAAAGCGCAGAAGATATCAATGCCCTGGAGCAAATCCGGGTTCACTACCTTGGCAAAAAGGGTGAATTGACTCAGGTGATGAAGACCCTGGGGAATTTGCCGGCTGAAGAGCGTCCGCAAGTCGGTGCGCTGATCAACGTGGCCAAGGAGCGTGTTACAGAGGTTCTCAATGCGCGCAAGGCGTCGCTCGAGGAGGCTGATCTTGCGGCCAAGCTCGCCGCCGAATCCATTGACGTGACCCTGCCTGGCCGTGGCCAGACCTCGGGCGGCCTGCATCCGATTACCCGGACTCTGGAACGTATCGAGCAGTTCTTCACCCACATCGGCTACGGCATTGCCGAAGGCCCTGAGGTCGAAGACGACTATCACAACTTCGAGGCGCTCAACATCCCAGGCCACCACCCGGCCCGGTCGATGCATGACACCTTCTATTTCAACGCGAACATGCTGCTGCGCACCCATACCTCGCCGGTACAGGTCCGCACCATGGAATCGCAGAAGCCGCCGATCCGCATCGTCTGCCCAGGCCGTGTGTATCGCAGCGACTCCGATATCACCCACTCGCCGATGTTCCACCAAGTCGAAGGCCTGCTGGTTGATCGCGACATCAACTTCGCCGACCTCAAAGGCACCATCGAAGAGTTCCTGCGGGTGTTCTTCGAGAAGGAGCTGGCGGTACGTTTCCGTCCTTCATTCTTCCCGTTCACCGAGCCATCCGCTGAAGTCGATATGGAGTGCGTGATGTGCAGCGGTAAAGGCTGCCGCGTCTGCAAACAGACCGGCTGGCTGGAAGTGATGGGTTGCGGCATGGTTCACCCCAACGTGCTGCGCATGTCCGGGATCGACCCGGAAGAATTCTCGGGCTTTGCCTTCGGCATGGGCGTTGAGCGTCTGGCCATGCTGCGTTACGGCGTGAACGACTTGCGTCTGTTCTTCGACAACGACTTGCGGTTCCTCGCGCAATTTCGCTAGTCGTAACGGATCTTTAGGAGAGCAGGATGAAATTCAGTGAACAATGGCTGCGTGGCTGGGTAAGCCCGCAGGTAAGTCGCGACGAGCTGGTTGCTCGTCTGTCGATGGCCGGCCTTGAGGTCGATAGCGTTACGCCGGCCGCCGGTGTTTTCAGTGGTGTGGTTGTGGGTGAGGTGCTGAGCACCGAGCAACACCCGGACGCTGACAAGTTGCGTGTGTGCCAGGTCAGCAACGGCGCGGAAACCTTCCAGGTCGTGTGCGGAGCGCCAAACGTGCGCCCGGGCCTGAGAATCCCGTTCGCCATGATCGGTGCCGAGCTGCCAGGCGACTTCAAGATCAAGAAGGCCAAGCTGCGTGGCGTTGAGTCCAACGGCATGCTGTGCTCCCAGGCGGAACTGCAGGTCGGTGAAGGCAACGATGGCCTGATGGAACTGCCGGCCGATGCGCCAGTGGGCCAGGACATCCGTGTCTACCTGGAACTGGAAGACGCCAGCATCGAGGTCGACCTGACCCCGAACCGTGGCGACTGCCTGTCGCTGGCGGGCCTGGCGCGTGAAGTCGGCGCACTGTACGCCGCGAACGTGACCCGCCCGGTGGTTGCAGCGGTACCTGCCGTGCACGATGAAGTGCGTTCGATCGAAGTGCTCGCCCCCAACGCCTGCCCACGTTACCTGGGTCGCGTGATCCGTAACGTCGACCTGTCCAAGCCAACCCCGCTGTGGATGGTTGAGCGCCTGCGCCGTTCCGAAGTGCGCAGCATCGACGCTGCCGTCGACATCACCAACTACGTGATGCTGGAACTGGGCCAACCGCTGCACGCCTTCGATCTCGCCGAAATCAACGGCGGCATCCGCGTGCGCATGGCCGAGGAAGGCGAGAAGCTGGTACTGCTCGACGGCCAGGAAGTCAGCCTGCGTGCCGATACCCTGGTGATCGCTGACCATTCCCGCGCCCTGGCGATTGCCGGCGTGATGGGGGGTGAGCACAGCGGCGTGTCCGCAACCACTCGCGACATCTTTCTCGAAAGCGCTTTCTTCGATCAGATCGCCATCGCTGGCAAGGCCCGTTCCTACGGCCTGCACACCGACGCCTCGCACCGCTACGAGCGTGGCGTGGACTGGCAGCTGGCCCGTGAAGCCATGGAGCGCGCCACTGGCCTGCTGCTGGAAATCACTGGCGGCGAAGCCGGCCCGATCATCGAAACCGTCAGCGAACAGCACCTGCCGTCGGTTGCACCGATCATCCTGCGCGCCAAGGCCGTTGAGCAAATGCTCGGCCTGGTGATCGAGCCGGTTGAAATCGAGCGCCTGCTGTCGGCACTCGGCCTCGGCATCTCGGCCGGTGAAGCAGGGCAGTGGCACGTAGAAGTGCCAAGCCATCGCTTCGATATCAGCCTGGAAGTCGACCTGATCGAAGAACTGGCCCGCCTGTACGGCTACAACCGCCTGCCGGTTCGTTACCCGCAAGCGCGCCTGGCGCCGCAGCCGAAAGCCGAAGCCCGTGCACACCTGCCGGAACTGCGTCGCCTGCTGGTTGCCCGTGGTTATCAGGAAGCAGTGACCTACAGCTTCATCGATCCAAAGCAATTCGAACTGTTCAACCCGGGTGTCGAGCCGCTGTTGCTGGCTAACCCGATCTCCAACGACATGGCCGCCATGCGCTCGTCGCTGTGGCCGGGTCTGGTTAAGGCGCTGTCCCACAACCTGAACCGTCAGCAAGACCGCGTGCGCATGTTCGAAAGCGGCCTGCGTTTCGTCGGTCAGCTGGATGGCCTGAAGCAAGAGCCGATGCTGGCTGGCGTGGTTTGCGGCAGCCGTCTGCCGGAAGGCTGGGCACAAGGTCGCGACACCGTCGACTTCTTCGACGTCAAGGCCGATGTGGAAGCGGTGCTGGGCTTTGCCGGTGCGCTGGATGCCTTCACTTTCACCCCTGGCAAACACCCGGCGTTGCACCCGGGCCAGACCGCCCGTATCGAACGTGAAGGTCGCCTGGTGGGCTTCGTTGGCGCGATTCACCCGGAACTGTCGAAAACCTTGGGGCTGGACCGTCCAGTCTTCGTTTTTGAGCTAGTCTTGGCTGAAGTGGCCTCGGGCAAAATGCCTAAATTCAGCGAGTTGTCGCGTTTCCCTGAAGTACGACGTGATCTGGCGCTGATTGCCGATCAAGGTGTTGCGGCCAGTGCTGTTCTGGACGTAATCCGTGAAAATGCAGGGGAATGGCTGACAGACCTCAGGCTATTTGACGTCTATCAGGGTAAAGGCATTGATCCGCATAGAAAAAGCCTTGCAGTTGGCTTGACCTGGCAGCATCCATCGCGCACTCTTAATGACGATGAGGTGAATACGACGACGCAAAATATCCTCACCTCGCTCGAACAAAGGTTGAACGCCACGTTAAGGAAGTGACGTATGGGGGCTTTGACGAAAGCTGAGATGGCGGAACGTCTGTATGAAGAGCTGGGCCTGAACAAGCGCGAGGCCAAGGAATTGGTCGAGCTGTTCTTTGAAGAAATCAGGCACGCACTTGAAGACAACGAACAGGTCAAATTGTCCGGTTTCGGCAATTTTGACCTGCGGGACAAACGCCAGCGGCCTGGCCGCAATCCAAAAACGGGAGAAGAAATCCCGATCACGGCTCGCCGTGTGGTCACCTTTCGTCCAGGGCAGAAGTTGAAGGCCCGAGTTGAGGCTTATGCTGGAACCAAGTCATAACGACGAACTGCCCGTCATCCCAGGCAAACGCTACTTCACCATTGGTGAAGTCAGCGAGCTCTGTGCGGTAAAGCCGCACGTGCTGCGCTATTGGGAGCAGGAGTTTCCTCAACTCAACCCCGTCAAACGCACCGGGAACCGTCGGTATTATCAGCGCCAGGATGTGCTGATGATCCGACAGATCCGTGCGTTGCTGTACGACCAGGGGTTCACCATCAGCGGCGCGCGCCAGCGTATGTCCGGTGATGAAGCCAAAGACGACACCACCCAATACAAGCAAATGATCCGCCAGATGATCTCCGAACTCGAAGATGTGCTGGTGGTTTTGAAGAAGTAATTCCGGCTTTTAAAATACTTCCACATTTCAAAAGCTTGCGGTATATTCCTGATCGCTTCGTTGCGAAGCGAACCCAGTAACACGCCTAGTCGGGGCGTAGCGCAGTCCGGTAGCGCACTAGCATGGGGTGCTAGGGGTCGAGTGTTCGAATCACTCCGTCCCGACCATATAATTTAAAAAGGCCGCGAGATTTATCTCGCGGCCTTTTTATTTGCCTGCATTTTTACCCCCTCCCCATAAAACAGCCGGCTATGAATAGCTTTCGGATGTGGATTTACCATCGAATCTGTTCTGCGAACATCAGCCTCGGCCTGATATCAGAGATCAATAGATGGGGATCCGATGACGGAATGAGAAGTTAGTGACGACCAAAGGCACATTACGGCTCTCCCTAGAAGAGATATCATCCCGCCATCAGCTCAAGAGGGGCCTCCTGGCCGGACAAATCCGGCACTCCCTCGAGCATCACGACAAGGATTGTTGCGCATGGACGACATTGTTCAGCCCCTCACGCTCCAAGAAGAAATCCAGCCTAAAGACGTAAAAATCCTTGCCACTCTGGTGGCAAAGCTGAACCTTGCGGATTTTCAGAACGCCATTCCTGTGATACGCGAGCTTCGCATATCGAACGAAACGAGTGATCGTTTCGTCAATGCGACTCTTACGCTTAGCTCGGTACCCGAGGTTTTTAAGTCCAAGGTCTGGCGGATTGACGAGATCGCTGCAGGTAGCTTCCGGGTCATACCTGGGCTTGATCTTGCTTTGGACGGCCCGTTGCTGAGTCGCCTGACAGAATCAGAGATGTCGACCTTCACGTTTGTCCTCGAAGCCGATGACAAGGAGTCGGAAGGCGGTCGCAAGGAAGTTGCTCTGTTTGAACAGGTCGTAGACCTCCTGCCCAGAAATCAGTGGGGCGGATTGCGCCATATACCAGATATGACGGCAGCTTTTGTTCAGCCGAATGATGCGGCGGTTGAAAGGTTGCTCAAACAGGCAGCCGAGCTGCTTCGTCTTAGCGATAAGTCATCTGCACTTGATGGGTATGAGGGAGGCCCCAAAAGAGCTTGGCAGTTGGGGTCTGCAGTGTGGGGGGCGGTGGCGCGCATGAAGCTCGACTATGCGTTGCCGCCGGCTAGCTTTGAACGATCTGGGCAGAAGATTCGTAGCCCCAGTCAGATTGCTGACTCCGGGTTAGCTACTTGTCTCGATCTTACTCTGCTTTTCTGCGCGGCATTGGAGCAGATAGGTCTTAACCCTGTAATCGTGTTCACCCATGGTCATGCTTTTGCTGGTTTTTGGCTTAAGCCAGAAGAGTTTACGACTGCTGTCGTGGATGATGTCACCGCAGTACGTAAGAGGGTGAAACTTCAGGAGCTTGTGCTGTTTGAGACTACTCTTATAACCCACGCCTCCATACCGCCATTCTCTTATGCGGTAGAGATGGGCGCGAAGCAGGTAGCCGAAGACGCTGATAGTGTTTTCGAGATGCTGCTAGATATCCGTCGCGCCCGTCTGCAGCGTATCAAACCGCTCGCCAGCTCAGAGGCTCAGATCGCACGTGTCGCTGTTTCTGAGTTTGATGAAGCGCCACCGCTTCTGGTGGAGGAAGGAATCGGCATCGCCGATGACAATATTAAGGTACAGGCTGAGGATCTGTCTAAGCTCGACCCAGCAGATCGCCTCGGCCGGTGGCAGCGAAAGCTCCTGGATCTGTCGCTTCGAAATAACTTGCTCAATTTCAAAATGGGTAAGCGAGCGCTGAAGCTTGAATCTCCTGATCCCGGTGCTCTCGAGGACATTCTTGCAAGTGGACAGTCTCTGAAGCTGCTTACGAGGCCTGACCTGATGGATGGTGCAGATCCGCGTGAGCGCGCACTCTATGAGCAGCGTGAGCGAGAAGATGTTCGCCGCCGTCATGCTGAAGATGCTCTCAAGCGTAGGGAAGTATTCGTTGCGCTGACGTCCGCCGAAATGGAGGTCCGGTTAACTGAGTTATATCGAGGCGCTCGTACTGCTTTGCAGGAGGGTGGCTCCAATACTCTCTTCCTGGCCATCGGTTTTCTTAGTTGGACGCGTGAGGATAGGGCCGGGCAGAAGTACAAAGCGCCACTAGTCCTGGTTCCTGTCACTTTGGAGCGTAAGAGTGCACGTTCCGGATTCACCATGGTGCTGCACGATGATGAGCCTCGGTTTAACCCGACTCTGATCGAGATGCTGCGTCAAGACTTTGAACTGGGCTTGGGTTCACTGGAGCAGGAGCTGCCTCGGGACGACTCCGGTCTGGATATCGCAGCCATTTGGAACAAAGTTGGCCATGCTATCAAGGATATCCCTGGCTGGGAGCTGAACGAGGACGTTGTGCTCTCGATGTTCTCGTTTGCCAAGTATCTTATGTGGAAGGATCTTGCCGAGAATGCAGAGCACCTTCGACAGAGCCCTGTAGTCCAACATCTTCTGGATACGCCACGTGATTCGTTCATCTCCGATACCCCGTTTCCGGAGGCGGAGTCACTGGACCGTGATTATGGTCCGACTGATGTGTTCTGCCCATTGCCATCTGATTCATCTCAGCTTGCTGCCGTGATGGCAGCAGCGAAGGGAAAAGATTTCGTTCTCATAGGTCCACCGGGCACGGGTAAAAGCCAAACGATTTCCAACATGATCGCCCAGTCCATCGCTCAAGGGCGCCGGGTACTGTTCGTATCTGAGAAAATTGCTGCCCTGGATGTCGTGTACCGCCGCTTGCGTGAAATCGGTCTGGGTGAGTTTTGCCTTGAACTTCACTCCAGTAAGGCTCGAAAAACGGATGTCCTTGCTCAGTTGCAGTCGGCTTGGGAAGCGAAAGGGGAGGTAGATGCTTCCGCTTGGGAGGTGGAAGCGCAGCGGCTGGCTTCCCTGCGTGACAGCCTCAATATTTATGTCGAGCGTCTGCATCGTCGGCACCGCAATGGCTATACGATCTACGATGCTATCGGGACTGTGACATCGGGTGTTGATGAGGCAGTTGCTGCGCTTTCTTGGTCATCCCCGGACACTCATGATCAGAAGGCCATGCTTGCGCTTCGAGAGCTGGGCGACCGCCTTGAAGTGAACGCGCAGGCTGTGGGTTACAGTCAGCTGGCAGGCAACGCTTTGTCCGGGGTAGGCCAAGCAGAATGGTCGCCTCATTGGCAGCAACAATTCGTGCAGGCGGCTCGTGACGTGCTTCCTGCAGTGCTTGAAGTCCAGCGAGCTGCCGATCGCTTCATTGAGCTGTCAGGGCTTCCTGTTACGGAGTACACCCCAACAGCGCTTGAGGGGCTGTCGATTCTTTCTCGAGTACTTCCAGCTGCCGCTGGGCATGATTGGCGGTTCGCACTGCGCCCCGATGCTCGCTCGATTTCTAAACGCCTGAGTGACGGCTGCACTTGGGTCGACGAACACCGGAACATTAACTCCAGACTCTCATCCTTCTGGTCCTCTCGTATTACTGCTGAAGCTAAACAAGGCATTGATCTGCTGCAGCAACGCCGCGCTACATTCGTTGATCTAGGCCCGGCCTGGCCAGAAAATGTCACTGACGTTCTCGGGCAAGCTGTCACATTGCTGCGTCAGATAGACGACCTCAAGCACCAGCTAACGGCGTCCTACGGGGATGCGATTGAAGTACTTGATACCGAACTCCTACTGCGCGAATGGAAAGAAGCGGAGGAGTCTTTCTGGCCTAAGTCCTGGTTCGGAAAACGCCGCATCGCTGGGCTATTGGCGCCGACGCAGACATCAACAGGTGAAATCGACAATGGCAAGGATCTCGCTACTTGGGTAGAGATTCGGTCGGTGCGTCGAGCAATCGATGAGCTGGAGCCAGGTCATGAGTGTGTTGCTGTTTGGCAAGGTGCCAAATCCGAAGCAACGCATCTCGCGACAGCGATCAAGCTGCAAGAGGCTATGCGGCTTCAGAAAAGTAATTCTGCCTGGATTGATGACGGCTTGCAGTTGGTTGAGCAGGGCCAGCTAGGTGATGAGCTGAAGGAGGAGCTCCGCCGGCTGCGTGCGCTGACTCGTCTCGATGCTGGGTTAGATGAGCTGGTGGATCTCAGTTTAGCAACTAGCTCTCTCTGGAGCGGTTTGACCACTGATATTGACGTGCTGACTGCAGCGCTACGTTTCCAGGCTGAACGACGTGACATTGAAGAACGTGGTCGGCTTGTCGACGATCATCCTCATGTAGAGGAGGGGCGTTGTGGCTCGTCGTTAAAAGCTGATTTTGAGTTGCTCAAGAACAGAGCAGCAGTTGAGCGAGAGTTGGTGGATCTGGCCGATCTGCGAGAAATCGTTCCTGTCTGGAATGACTTGAAAACGAAAGTTGATGTCGTGCGTAGTGCGGCAGCGTTTCAGGGGGAGATGGCTACCGCGGTGGCGAAGCTGGCACTCAATCCTGAGCAGATCGCGGCCTACAAAACACCGCTTCAAACTCTGTTGGGGGATGGTAACGCACTACTTGAACCGGAGGCTGCTATAGCCAATGCCGGTGTTGCTCTTCGAGAAAAGCTTGAGTTGCTACAGGCGCGAGCGGCGCACCTGACGGCTGTCGGTCATTTCACCGAAATGGGCGTCATCGAAACTGCTCACCTGGCGCTAAGTGATATCAAGACAAACTGCGAAACTGTCGTCTCGTCTGAATCGCGCCTTAAGGCATGGTGCGCTTGGCGGAAGGTTCGCGATGAAGCCTACGCTGTCGGCCTGGCGCCGATTGTTCAAGCGATGGAAGCAGGAGCTATCAGCTCTGGAAAAGTCCGGCGTGTATTGGAAGTAAATTATGCCCGCTGGTGGCTGAATACGACGGTCGACAACGAAGAGGTGATCCGGACGTTCGTCAGCGTGGAGCATGAGCAACGCATTCGCGATTTCCGCGCTTTGGACGACAAGTTCACCGAGTTGACCAAGGACTGGCTCCGGGCTCGGCTATGTTCCGACCTACCAAGCCAAGACAGTGTAAGTCGCTCTTCAGAGTGGGGAGTCCTGCGACATGAGATGGGCAAGAAGACCAAGCACATTCCATTGCGGGAGCTGATGAGTCGTGCGCCAGAAGCGCTAACCAAGCTGACTCCATGTTTGCTCATGAGCCCTCTATCCATTGCTCAGTATCTGCCTCCTGCCTCAACGCCATTCGATCTCGTTATCTTCGATGAGGCATCTCAAATACCTGTCTGGGATGCCATCGGCGCAATGGCCCGAGGGAAGCAAGTGGTGATGGTGGGCGACCCCAAACAGCTCCCCCCAACTTCGTTCTTTAACCGAGCTGAGTCGACCGCTGAAGATGAGGATGTAGAGGCTGATCTCGAGAGTATTCTGGACGAGTGCATCAGTGCCAATCTGCCAATGCGTAATCTGAACTGGCACTACCGTAGCCGCCACGAGAGTCTGATCGCTTTCTCGAACCAGCGATACTACCAGTCGAAGCTGGTGACCTTCCCATCACCGTTTACGGCCGACAAAGCAGTACGGTTATGCTCAGTCCCGGGTGTATATGACAAGGGTGGGGCGCGAACAAACTTAATTGAAGCAAGATATTTAGTTGCTGATTTGGTTGCCCGCCTACAGTCTCCGGCCTTCCGCGAAAGCGGTCGGACCGTGGGGGTCGTAACCTTTAACGGCGAGCAACAGAAGCTCATCATGGACATGCTGGATGAGGCTTGCCGGAAAGACCCATCACTCGATTCGTATTTCGCTGAGTCCGAGCTGGAGCCTGTGTTCGTCAAGAACCTTGAGAGCGTTCAAGGCGATGAGCGAGACATCATCTATTTCTCGACCACCTACGGAAAAGACGCTGCCGGTGTGCTGTCCATGAACTTCGGTCCGATGAACCGCCCTGGTGGTGAGCGTCGACTGAACGTGGCAATAACCCGTGCTCGCCAGGAGCTTGTGGTGTTTTCGACCTTGCGCCCAGAGCATATTGATCTAGCTCGTACGCAAGCGATCGGGGTTCGAGATCTTAAGCACTTCTTGGAGTTTGCAGAGCGTGGTCCACGGGCTCTCGCAGAAGCTGACTTTGGTAGCGTGGGTAGTTTTGACAGCCCATTCGAAGAGGCAGTTGCAGCGGCCTTGGCTAAAAAGGGATGGCAGATATTTACCCAAATTGGCGTTTCCTCCTTTCGAATAGACCTTGGGGTTGTCCACCCTGACGCACCTGGACGGTACCTTGCCGGGATTGAATGCGACGGCGCTACCTATCACCGCAGTGCGACCGCTCGTGATCGTGACAAACTCCGTGAGTTTGTACTGCGTGGACTTGGCTGGGAGATTGTTAGGATATGGTCGACGGACTGGTGGGTTGATGCAATTGGAACTGCCGAAAAGGTACATCAACGTCTGAACGAACTCCTTGCTGAGTCCCGAGCCAAGCAGGCTGTCATCGACGCCGCTCAAGAGGCAGAGCGACTGAAAATCGACGCAGCTATGGCTGAGGTCATTGAGGTAGTAAGTCAGGTTACTGTGGTCGCCACAGTCGATAGTGTGGGCGAATCCAATGACCCCTCAGGTGCGTTTCCTGATTTGAAGTATGCCAAGTCGGCATCTGTCAAACCAGATGAGGATGTCCTGGCTTTTGCTCGTCCCCTTGAATATTTGATTTACAAAGAATCCGACCCTCGTCAGGCGGTAAGGTTGGTCGATCCAGATCAGTTCTTTGAGGCGAGCTACACGGAAACGCTGGAGCAGATGATTGCTCATGTCGTGGCGGAAGAGGGACCGGTTCTGGACACGGCGCTTGCAAGGCGCATTGCCCGCGCTCATGGCTGGGTACGAACCGGCTCACGGATACGTGATCGCGTTGACCAAATTGCCCGGGCGCGATTCCGCTCACATGAAGAGGAACAGACAGGAGTCTTTTTCTGGCCGACTCATATCGAGTCGGATGCCAGTGTCGTCTTTCGTAAGCCCGGCGATGAAGACACCACGAGAGGGCTATCTGAAATCTGCCTGCCAGAACTACGTGCTTTGGTTGACGAGATGGCGCAGCGGGGGCACGAAGGAGAGGCCCTAATATATGCGGTCGCGAAGGAAGCTGGTGTAAGCAAGCTTGCTCATGCTGGACGTCAACGGATTGAGAGGGCCGTACGTCTAATGGCGGAGTAAACGAGAAACAAGGGGCCGTGAAGGTCCTCTTACTTCTGGGAAACTGAACGTGCCCTTGCTCTGAGAAGCGTAGAGTACAAATGCGTTTTTTATGGGCTAACTGATGTTTCGGTTACGAAATGCGCAGGTGATTCAGGCAACGCTAGGAGTTATATTAATGTGCCGTCATATGAACGTTATGGAGAGTCGTGATGGGTTGGAAAGGGACTGTACGTTCGCTGCAAGCGTCTGCGCGGCGATCGGAACGAAACGCTCATCGCCGTCAGCGCGAACTTGAAAAGCGACAGAAAGAGTACGCAAAGATGGAAGCGCTGGAGCAAGCAGCGTATGAATGTGAGGTTTACGAAAATCACGTAGACATCCTCCTTTCGATGCACAAGGAATGTGCCGAGCCCGTAAAATGGAAGCGACTTCTCTCCAACCCTGAACCTGGACAGCCACTCAAAAGCAATACTCTCGAGCAAGAAGCTACGCATGCGGCCGCTACATATCACCCCAATTTCTGGGCTCGGCTCTTCAAGCTAGAGGCTCGTCAGCGTATAGCCCTGGTAGGCAAGATTGGCGCCGCGAAGGCGGAAGACGAAAGGCGATATCAGGCTCAGCTTGATGGATGGAAAACTGCCCATACCGAGTGGGCAGAGGAGAGGGACATTGCTATCCGTATCCTTGATGGTGATCGTCAGGCCAAGCTAGATGCCATCGAAGCTTTCGAGTCGTTTGCAGAAATATCACACCTCGGCTCAGCTATTCAGATGATTGTTCATGAAGGTGGTGTCCTAGAAGCCAAAGTCGCTATCCATGGCTCCGACGTGATTCCTGCCGAAATCAAATCTCTACTCAAAAGCGGCAAGTTGTCGACCAAAGCTATGCCAGTTGGTCGGTTCAACGAACTCCATCAGGACTACGTGTGCAGCTGCGCGCTGCGAGTAGGTCGAGAGTTGTTGGCAATCCTGCCGGATGACCTGGTCATCGTCACCGCTCTTGACAATGTGCTCAACAGCTCGACAGGTCATATGGAGGAACAGCCAATTCTGAGTGTTGCGTTCTCTAGGTTAACTGTTGACGGACTTAACCTCGAAACCATCGATCCATCTGATGCTATGAGGAATTTTGTCCATAACATGAGTTTCAGGAAGGGCGCCGGATTTTCGGCCGTTCCTGCCCTTGATGCTCAGCGCTTCGCCGTAACCATCTAACGCCTAAGGCAATCCATACATAAGGACGCTCATGACCCCTCCATCTCAACCTGTCCGCAAGGTACTTCGAAAAAAAGTAGCTGAAGAATTCACCCCTTTCGACGTTGTTATCACCGCGATTAACTGCACAACAGACGGTGCCGATTTTGTGATCGGAGGTGCTAAGTTTCCGGACCGGAAAGAGACGTTGACTATTGGAACATCTGTTCTAGTCGACGCCGGTAGCGACGGTTATTTACAACTAAGGCTCATGGGCAGCAGTTACAGCGAAGCAGATGTTTTGCTTACTGGCGTGTCGATTCAGGCTCAATTGTTCGGTAGCATCGAAATCGAGAGTCAACAAACCTCGTTTACACCCCAAGATATAGCCAAGATTCAGCAGGGGTTTAAGCAGGTACTCGATGAGTTAAAGAGCAATGCCGATGTTAGCGCACAACAATTTGCGATACTGAAAAACCAACTGGATACGGCTGCACAGGCAGCTAACCGTCTTAGCCGAAAAGATTGGGTTATTTATTTTCTAGGTATCCTGGCGTCGGTCACCATTTCGGCTGGCTTCTCTTCAGATGCTGCGAAAGCGTTGATGCACGCGGTAGATCATTCGGTCGGGCAAGGGGCTGTGTTTGTCATTCGTCTTCTAGGCAAGATTTGAGTTAAATCGTCGACAGCGCCTAACGGGTTCTGTCGACGGTTGACGCAGAGGCCTCAATAGCGCATTTCCACCGCCACATAAGCCCCAATCCCATCCCCCGGATACAACGACGCCGTATCCTGCCCCTTCGCGTCATACAACGGCTGCACCGCCGTCACGTATTTCTGATTGGTCAGGTTCTTCAAATCCAGCGACACCTTCCAGTCCTTGCTCGGCGTTTCATACCCCACGTTCGCCCCGAAGATTGTGTAGGAGGGCGCATAGAAGCTGTTCGCATAATCCACCGCCGTACGCGAAGCCGATTGCACATTCACCCCGGTATAGAAGCCCGCCGGGTGCTGATACTGCACTTCGCCCTGATAGATATGCTTCGGAATCCCCGGCAGTTGGTTGTCGCCGAAGGTCGGGTCGTGGCGGTAGTAGAAGTCGTTATAGGTATACACCTGGCGCAGGGTGATTTTTTCACCCGAGGTGTTTTCCCACAGGCGTGTATTCAAGCCGGCCTCGATCCCTTGGTGGATCGTCGGCGTGGCGTTGAATGCACCGGTGACCGCAGCAGCCGTGGAGGTGGCCGGGATGATCTGTACGTTAAGCAATTCATTTTTCACCCACGAGCGGTAGAGCGCCAGGCTGCCGTCGAAGATGCCCGATGAACCCTTGATCCCGACTTCCACGGTATTGGCTTTCTGTTCCACCAGCGGCCGTACGTACGGCGTGGTCGGCCCGGAGCCGGAGTATTCCCAGGACGCCGGTGGATCGACGGAGCGGCTGACGTTGGCAAACACTTGCAGTTGTGGGTTGAACTCGTAACGCACGCCCACTCGCGGTGCCAGGCTCCAGTTGTCGTAGGTCACATCGCTCGGGTAGGTGGTGGTGTTGGCCACCAGGGCTTCCTTGACGTCGGCATGGCGGCGCACGTTGATCGCCGAGACGCCACTGGTCAGCCACAGGCCGTCTACCAGTTCCAGGTCGTTGCCCACGGAGAACACGTGATCGAACGAGGAGCTGTAGTCGACGAACTTGCGCGTCTGTTTGTTGGCGAAGGTGGAGTCGACCTGGCCCTTGAGGTGCTCGGTGGAGGTGAAGGCCAGGCTGGAGCGGCTTTCGTGGCCGAACAGGGTGTCGCGGCGGTCGTAGTTGATCACCGCGCTCAGGTCATGCCAGTCCCAGTAGCTGGGGTTGCTCGGGCTGTTCGGGCTGTTGTTGTGGGCGTACTGGTAGTAGACGAAACCTACCGACAGGGTGGCGTCGTCCTCAAAGGTGTAGGTGGTCTTGCTGCCCAGCCATACGCTGCCGGGGCGACGGCTGCCGGCGCCGCTGCTTTCGGCGGTGGCACTGGCACGGTCGGAATGGTGCTTGACCGCATCCAGGGTGGTAGCGCTCGGGTCGTTGTGGAACTCGTCGCGGTAACGCAGCATCACCCGGGTTTCGAGTTGCGGGCTGAAGCGGTAGCCAAAGTTGGCCACCACGCCCTGGCTCTTCGACAGGCTGTAGTCGCGGTAACCGTCGCTGCGGTAGTTGTCGGCATTCAGGTAGTAATCGAACGCACCCTCGACGCCGCCGACGCTCAGGCTTTGCTTGTTGTAGCCGTAGCTCCCGGTTTCCGCTCGCACCCGCAGCCCGGGTGCGGTGTAGCCGGTCTGGTTGACGAAGTTGATGGCGCCGCCAAGGCTCAGTGCTCCGTACTGGAAGGCGTTGGCCCCCCGCAGGATTTCGGTGTAGTTCACCCCCGAGCCGTTGAGGAATTCATAGGGTGTGCCGCCTGGGCCGGTGATCGGCAGGCCGTCGAACAGGAACTTGATGCCCTCACGGAAATACCCCGGCGAGGTGTTGGCGCCCGAGCCACGGATGGAGATCTTGGCCGCGTCGTTGCCGCCGGTGGACTGCACGAACACCCCCGGCTGATAGGCGAGGGTGTCCTGCAAGGTGGCGGTGCGTCCCTTGGCCACCTGTTCGCTGTCGACCACGCTGGTGCCGCCTGGCACTTCGGACAGCTGACTTTTGGCTGCCTCAACGGGCGTGATTTTTTGTGCCTCTACTGTCACCGTCTTTAGCCGTGTTCCGGTCGTCGGTGTGACCTCATCATCTGCCTGCACACTGGCGGCAAAAACCAGGGCTGAGCCCAGCCCCACCATCGCCAGCCAAGTTGCTTGCCGCACGGCAAGTGTCAACTTTTGCAACTCTCCCCGAAAGATTGGATCCATTAAGCGTGTTCCTTGTGAATAGATAAAAGAGCCCCAGCTTTCTATTCGAATAGTCATGCCTGTTTCGCTCTGAGCAGTTTCTATGCCAAGACTATTGGCCAAGGAATACGGGCGCTTAGTTAAGGTTAAGTGTTCTGCGGGATACTTTGTTTTGAATCGGTGTTTGATTCTCAACAGTCAACTTTAATGGCTGGGATTACCGCAGCTGTCGCGAACGCAACAGCTGATAAGCAGTGTGTAAGGCTACCAACAATTCCGGGGAGTATAACGGGTATAACCATATAAGTGTTTGGCAGTGTTCGCCTCGTTTTACAAGGGTTTTGCGCTGGTTTCGTGGTCAATATGGCGTTTCTTGAAGACTGGCATGCTCACTGCATTACACCCCGTAATTGCAAACTTTCAGTGTTCATCGAGTTCCTCTAAGGAAGTGTCATTGACAACCATCCTGAAACTTTCAGCGGTTATTTCACTGTGCCTGGCAGTCAATGCCTGCTCACCGGCTGCGGCACCGAAACATGAAACGTCTGCGGCTGATGGCACGGTCACCAACGGTGTAGTGACTTATTCGGCGACGGACTTTCATGAGTCGTCACCGGGGCGCAGTGGCGGAACTTTGCGCGTCTCAGCCGCCTCCGACGCCGGCAGTTTCGATGTTCATGCACTGTCTAACGGCAACATCCAGTGGATGGGCCGGATTCTCTTCGATTGCCTGGTGTACCAGGACGAGCAGGGCAATATCAGCCCGTGGCTGGCCCGCTCCTGGGACATCTCCGACGACGGCAAGACCTACACCTTTCACCTGCGCGACGACGTGACCTTCAGCGACGGCGAGAAATTCAATGCCCAGGCGCTGCAAACCAACCTGGAACACATGCGCGACCCGGCGACCAAGTCCCCACTGGCCGCGGCCTATATCGCGCCGTACCTGGATGGCAAGGTCATCGACGACTACACCTTCGAAGCCCATTTGCGCGAACCCTATACGCCTTTCCTGGATGTGCTGGCGCAGTCCTGGCTGAGCATGATCTCCCCCAGGCAGATTCGCGAGGCGCCGAAGACCATCGCCGAGCACCCCATCGGCAGCGGGCCGTTTACGTTGCAGAGCTACACCCGTGACCAGGGCGCGGTGTTCATCAAGCGCCCCGGCTATAACTGGGCGCCACCGGTGACGCGCCACGCGGGCGAAGCCTACCTGGACCGTATCGAACTGAGCTACGTCCCCGAAGCCATGATCCGCTTCACGGCGCTAGAGTCCGGCCAGTCGGATTTCGCGCTTGATGCACCGGCCCAGAATGCCGCCGCCATCCGCGCCAACCCCGACCTGGTGATGCGCAGCCGGATCCGCAAAGGCAACCCGAGCCGCAGCATGACCTTCAACGTCGAGCAGCCACCGTTCGACGATGTACGGGTGCGTCGCGCAGTGGCCAAGGCCATTGACCGCGAAGGGTTGGCGTGGATTTCCGGCTTCGGCGAATACATCGCCAAGGCGGATTTCCTGGCGGCCAACACCCGGTTTTATCAACCCAACAACGACGCCCTGGCCTACGACGTGAAAGCCGCCAATGCGCTGCTGGACGAGGCCGGCTGGACCGGGCGCGATGCCCAGGGCTATCGAACCAAGGACGGGCAGCGCCTGAAGGCAACGATGCTGTCCTATGACAACCCGGCGTTTCCCGCCAGCGTTTCGGTGGCCATCCAGGCCGACCTGAAAAAAGTCGGCTTCGAGATGCCCATCGAAATGCTGCCGCTGACCCGCGTGACCGAGAAACGCTACGCCGGGAAGTTCCAGGCGCTGGCGGGCGGTTACTGGCACACCAACACACCCGATGGCCTGTTCGTGCTCTATCACAGCCAGGCCATCAGCACCGACAAGATCATCGGCCAGAACGTCGGGCGCTTCCGTGATGCCGAACTGGATCGCGTGCTCAGCGCCGCCCGCCAATCCCGCGACCCGGTGCAATTGCAGGCGCTCTATGGCGAGGCGCAAAAGCGCCTGACCGAAACCGTCCCGGCGGTGCCTTCGGTGGAAAGCCAGGTGCTCACCGCGTATGGCCGGCAGGTCCAGGGGGTGATTTTCGATACCTCCCACAACGTACCGTTCTTCACCAGCATCTGGCTGGACCGGGGGCAACCATGAGCCTGTTCAAATCCATCGCCTGGCGCCTGCTGGCGGGCATTGGCGTGCTGTGGGGCGCGGCGACGCTGACGTTCCTCGCGGTCAATTTCAGCGGCGGTGACACGGCGCTGGCAATCCTCGGCGGGCCGGATTCGATGCCCACCCCGGAGCTGCTGGCCCGGGTACGTGCCGAGTACGGCCTGGACCAACCCCTGATAGTGCAATACGGCAATTACCTGGTGCGCCTGGCCCATGGCGACCTGGGCGAGTCCTATCGCTTGCGCATCCCGGTGCAGCAGGCGATTGCCGAGCAGATCGGTGCAACCATTCAACTGTCCCTGAGCGCGGCGTTGCTGGCGGTGGTATTGGCCCTGGTGTGCGCGATCCTCACCGCCAACCGTTCGCGTTGGGTGCGTTCAGCCGTTTCAGGCAGCGAGCTGGTGCTGTCTTCAGCACCTTCGTTTGTGATCGGCATGCTGTTGTTGCTGGTGTTTTCGTTTCATTGGCACTGGTTGCCGCCCTCCGGTTCCGTTGGCTGGCGCTCATTGATCCTGCCCTCGATCGCGCTGTCGTTGCCGGTGGCGGCAGTGCTGACCCAGCTGTTGCGCCAGTCCCTGGAAGACACCCTCGAACAACCCTTTATTGCCATGGCCCGTGCCCGTGGCTTGTCCGAAACCGCTGTGCGCCTGCGTCATGCCTTGCGCCATGCGCTGGTGCCGTTGGTGACCCTGGCCGGGTTCGTGTTCGCCAGCCTGCTGGGCGGCGCGGTGGTGGTGGAATTGCTGTTTGCACGCCAGGGCATCGGGCGCTTGATGCTCGATGCCACCAGCAACAAAGACGTACCGGTGGTGCTGGGCGTGACCTTGCTGGCCGCCACCGTCTATGTGCTGGTGAACCTGGCCGTCGATTTGATCAACCGCTGGATTGACCCTCGGGCCAACCAAGCGTGAGTGCCTTTGAAGAAGGAAAAACCATGAGTGCTTCGATCCCCGCTGAAGTGAGTTATGCCGACTTGCACCAGCGTTTCGCTGACGTATTTGCCCGGATAGCCGACACCGCCGTCGTCCGCGAGCAGCAACGCGAGCTGGCCCATGACGCGGTGGCTTGGCTGCGCGAGGCCGGCTTTGGCGCACTGCGTGTGCCGCAGGCCTTGGGCGGCCTGGGTGCAAGCCTGCCGCAGTTGTTTCGCCTGTTGATTGAACTGGGAGAGGCCGATTCAAACCTGCCGCAGATTGTGCGCGCGCATTTCGGGTTTGTTGAAGGCCGGCTTTCCAGCCGTGACAGCGAGTCCCAAAATTACTGGTTCGCCAAAGTCGTCGACGGCGAGTTGTGGGGCGCCGCCATGGCCGAGCGCACCGACACCACCCGCAACTCGGTGACCCTCAGCGCAGTCGACTCCGGCTGGCAGCTGGACGGCGAGAAGTACTACTGCACCGGCACGCTGTACGCCAACTGGATCGCGGCCGTGGCCCTGGATGGCGAAGATTTTGTCAGCCTGGCGGTACGCACCGACGCGCCGGGTGTCACCGTCGAAGATGACTGGGACGGCTTTGGCCAGCGACTCACCGGCAGCGGCACTACCCGCTTCAAGGCGGTGAACGTACCGGAGCAGCACATTGTGCGGCGCTTCAAGAAAGACGAACTGCGCGCCGAGTCCTACCTGAGCGCTTTCTACCAGCTGTTCCACCTGGCGACCCTGGCCGGCATCGCCAACGCCGTGCTGCGCGACGCCACCGAGTTCGTCAAGGGCCGCACCCGCGCGTTTGGGGTGCCGGGGCAATCGAGCCCCAAGGATGACCCGCTGGTGCAGCGGGTGATCGGCCGCTTGTCGAGCCTGGCCTATGCCGCACGCGCCCAGGTGCTGGCCGTCGCGGAGGTGCTGCAGGACGTGCACGAAGCGGAGCAGGGCGGGCACGCAACCGAACAGCATTACACAGAGGCCGAGATTCGCGCTTTTCAGGCGCAACAGATCGTGCTGGAACAGGTACTGGAAGCCACCACGCTGCTGTTCGAAGTCGGCGGCGCCTCCGCCACCAGCGAGTCGCGTCGCTTCGACCGGCATTGGCGCAACGCACGAACCCTGGCCTCCCACAACCCGGCGATCTTTCGCGAACGGGCACTGGGCAACTACTACCTCAATGACGTCACCCCGAACGCCGCCTGGCGCAGCCTGCAAGCCGCCGACGCCGAGCAGCAGGCCGCCCGCGACGAAGCGAGTGCGGTATGAGCCATCAACCCTTGAAGAAAAAAGGATCACCCATGCGTTACCGCCAACTGGGCAACAGCGACATCCAAGTCAGCGTGCTGGGCCTCGGCACCATGACCTGGGGCCACCAGAACACCGAAAACGATGCCCATCAACAGATCGACCTGGCACTGGCCGAAGGTATCAATTTCATCGACACCGCCGAGATGTACCCCACGCCGACCAAGGCTGAAACCTGGCGCACCACCGAGCGTTACATCGGCAGCTGGCTGGCGGCCAGTGGTCGACGTGACGAGGTGATCCTGGCCAGCAAAATCGCCGGCCCGGCCCGTGACCCCAGCAGCCAGCAACACATTCGCGACGGCCTCAGCCGCCACGACCGGCGCAACATCGTCGAAGCCCTCGACGGCAGCCTCAAACGCCTGAACACCGACTACCTCGACCTTTACCAACTGCACTGGCCCGACCGCACCACCAACATCTTCGGCCAGCGCGAATACCCGTATCAGGCAGACACCCAGAGCGTCGCCATCGAGGAAACCCTGGCGGTGCTGGCCGATCAGGTCAAGGCCGGCAAGGTGCGCCACATCGGGGTTTCCAATGAAACCCCGTGGGGCGTCGCCGAGTTTCTCAAGCAAAGCGAACGCCTCGGCCTGCCGCGCATTGCCAGTGTGCAAAACCCCTACAGCCTGCTTAACCGCCTGTACGAAGGCGGCCTCTCGGAGTTCACCCATCGCGAAGGCGTCGGGCTGCTGGCGTACTCGCCTCTGGCCTTCGGTGCACTCACCGGCAAGTACCTCGGCGGCGCACGGCCCGAGGGCTCGCGGCTGTCGGCGGTGTACCGCACTTTCAATCGCTACGACAGTGCCTCGGCCCAGGAGGCCATCACCGGCTACGTGGAGATTGCCCGGCAACATGGCCTCACCCCGGCCCAACTGGCCCTGGCCTTCATCATCGACAAACCCTTCGTCACCAGCGCACTGACCGGGCAAACCAGCCTGGCGCAATTGCGCGACAACCTCGGCGCGCTGGACGTGACTCTTGGCGATGAGATCAAGGCGCAGATCCAGGCCATCCACCAGCGCATTCCCAACCCCGCGCCCTAGCACCAGGAGCCTGGCATGACGCAAACCATTGAAACGTTGATCGGCAATCGCCCGTTGCGTCTTGTCGGGTTTACCCAACTGCGGCCGGGTCTGTTGCTCGCCGGGGTATTTGTCGGGCTGTTGCTGTTGGCCGCCGTTGTTCCGCAATGGCTGGCCCCGTATGACCCGCTGGAGGCGTCGGCGCGCATGGCGTTCCAGGCGCCGAGCAATGTGCATTGGCTGGGCACTGATGAGAACGGGCGCGATGTGCTCAGCCGATTGATTTATGGCGTGCGTTCGTCGCTGTTCATGGGCCTCGCCGCCACTGCGCTGGGACTGGCCTGGGGCACCTTGCTCGGCTTGATCGCAGGCCTTGGGCCGCGCTGGCTGGACGGCGCCTTGATGCGCGGGATCGACGTGTTGCTGTCGTTTCCCGACCTGTTGCTGGCGCTGGTGATCATCACGTTTTTCGGCCAGGGCACGGCCAATCTGATTCTCGCGATAGGCATTGCCGGTGTGCCGCGTTATGCGCGCCTGGTGCGGGCGCAAACCCTCAGCGTACGCAATGCCGGCTACGTCGAATCCGCCGTCACCCTCGGCCAATCGCAGCTGGCGGTGGTGCTGCGGCACATCCTGCCGAATGCGTTCAAGCCCGTGTTGATCCTCGCCACCATCGGCATCGGCGGCGCGATCACTGCCGGTGCCGCCTTGAGTTTCCTCGGCTTCGGCGCACCGCCGCCTGCGCCGGAGTGGGGCGGGATGATGTCCATCGGGCGCAGCTTCCTGGCCAATGCGCCGTGGCTGGTGGCCTGGCCCGCCCTGATCATCACCCTGACCGTTGTTTCCATCAGTGCCATCGGCCGCGAACTCTTGCGCCGCAGCGAAGGAAAGCCTCTATGACGATGAACATTCATACCCTCGGCCCGTTGGTCGATATCCGCGACCTCACAGTACGTTTCGGCCAGGCCGAGCCGGTGTTGCACGGTGTCAATCTGCAGTTGAACCGGGGCGAATGCCTGGCGCTGGTGGGGGAGTCGGGGTCCGGCAAAAGCGTCACCGCCCGCACCCTGGCTGGCCTCACCGGCAAGGACGCCCATGTCCAGGCTGCCAAGCTGGCCTTCCAGGGCGTCGACCTGCGCCAGCTCAACGAGCGGGCCTGGCAGCAACTGCGCGGCGCGAGCATCGGCTTTGTGATGCAGGACGCGTTGGGCGCGCTGGACCCGCTGCGCCGCGTCGGTGCCGAGATCGAAGAACCGTTGTACCTGCACACCGCATTGGGCCTGGAAGCGCGCCGCCTGCGGGTGCTGGAACTGCTGCGGGATGTCGGTGTGCCGGAACCGGAACTGCGCGCCAGCCAATACCCCTGGCAACTTTCCGGCGGCTTGCGCCAGCGGGCGCTGATCGCCTCGGCGATTGCCTGCAATCCGCGGCTGATCATTGCCGATGAACCCACCACGGCACTGGATGCCACGGTGCAGGCCCAGGTCATCGCCCTGCTGGAGAGCCTGCGCGGTGAAGACAATGCACTGCTGATGGTCAGCCACGACCTGTCGGTGGTCTCGCGCCTGGCCGATCGCGTGGCCGTGATGCGCCACGGGGTGATCGTGGAGGAGGGCAGCACCGAACAGGTCCTGCAAGACCCGCGTCATCCGTATACCCAACTGCTGCTGCGGGCCGCCAAGGCCGTGCACTTCCAGCCCACACGCCGACTGCTCACGGCGGTGGAGCCCGAGCCGGCGCCCCAGGGCGAAATACTGCTTGAAGCACGCGAGCTGTCCAAAACCTTTGTCGGCCCCGACGGCAAAACCCGCACGGTGCTGAACCAGGTGTCGCTACAGCTGCGTCGCGGCGAGACGCTGGGGGTGGTGGGCGAATCGGGTTGCGGCAAGACCACCTTGACCCGGCTGATACTCGGCCTGGAAACCGCCGATGCCGGCGAGGTGTGGATCAATGGCCAGCGCTGGTCCGACCTCGACGCCAGGCAAAAACGCGAAGCCCGGCGTGCGGTGCAAGTGGTGTTCCAGGACCCGCTCAGCTCCTTCGACCCACGCTACACCGTGCAGCGTGTGCTGTTCGAAGCGCTGGTGGTGGCTGGCGTACCGCGTCATGCCCGGCGCGACCGTGCCCTGGAACTGCTGGAACTGGTACGCCTTGATGCCAGCGTCTTGTCGCGCCGGCCGATCGAACTTTCCGGTGGCCAGCGCCAGCGCATCGCGATTGCCCGAGCGTTGGCGTCCGAGCCGCAGATCCTGATCTGCGATGAACCGGTGTCGGCGCTCGACGTGTCGGTACAGGCACAGATTCTCGAACTGCTCGACGACCTTAAGCGCCGCCTCGGCCTGGCCTGCCTGTTCATTTCCCATGACCTCGGCGTGATCAATCACGTCAGCGAGCGTGTGCTGGTGATGAAGGCCGGTGAAGTGGTGGAGTCCGGCTCGGTACGCGCGGTGTTCGACCGTCCGGCCCATGCCTATACCCGCGCGCTGATCGATGCGATCCCGACCCTTGAAACCGACTACACGCCGATCCCGTTCTACCTGAATGTAGCGATCTGACGTATTGGAAAACGTATCTACGAAAGGAGTGCTCCTGGTGCCCAAGCAACTGCACGTGAATTTGTTTGAGATGAACTGCGTCAGCCACATCGTCCATGGTTTGTGGGTGCACCCGGACAACAACCGGCACCGTTTCAACGACCTGGACTATTGGACCGAGCTGGCGCAGTTGCTGGAATACGGCACCTTTGACGGCGTGTTCCTGGCCGATGTGATTGGCACCTATGACCGCTTTCGCGACGGCCCCGAGACCTCGCTGCGTGAGGGCATGCAGATTCCCAGCAACGACCCGCTGCTGGTGATTCCGGCGATGGCCGGGGTGACCAAGAACCTGGGTTTCGGCGCGACTTTTTCCACCACCTACGAACCGCCGTTCGCGTTTGCGCGGCGCATGAGTACCCTCGATCACCTGACCAAGGGGCGGGTGGGCTGGAACATCGTCACCTCGTATTTGCCGAATGCGGCGCGCAACTTCGGGCACGACACTGAGGTGGTTCACGATCACCGCTACGAGATCGCCGATGAATACCTCGACGTGCTGTACAAGCTTTGGGAAGGCTCCTGGGACGATGACGCGGTGATTGTCGACCGTGAGCGTCGGATCTACACCGATCCGGACAAGGTGCGCTATATCAACCACGTGGGGGAACACTTCAAGGTTGCCGGCCCACACTTGTGCCAGCCTTCGCGGCAGCGTACGCCGGTGTTGTTTCAGGCTACGGGGTCACCGGCCGGGATCGAGTTTGCCGGGCGGCATGCCGAAGTGGTGTTTACCGGTGGTAATGATGCGCCGGCGGTGCGGGCGAATATCCAGGCGATGCGGCAGAAGGCAGTTGAGCATGATCGCGATCCGGCGGGGTTGAAGTTTATTGTGATGGCGGGGGTGATCGTTGGGCGGACCGATGAGGAGGTGAGTGCCAAGCTCGACAGTTATCGCAAGTTGGTGAGTGTCGAGGCGTCGCTGGCTCACGGGCAGTCGGCGATTGATTTGACGGCGTATCCGCGGGATACGTTGATCAGTGATCTGGTGAGTCGGCAGGTCAAGGGGTGGGAGAGTTTGAGCCGGTACAAGGCGGACTCCACTGTTGGGGCGGTATTGGCGCAGTTGGGTGGGTTTAATCGCGAGCGGTTTTTTGTCGCGGGTACGCCGACGGTGGTGGCGGACGCGATTGAGAAATGGCTGGATGAGGATGGGATCGACGGGATTAACCTGAGGCAGTATTTGTCGTTTGAGACGGCGCGGGACTTTATTGAATTGGTGGTGCCGGAGTTGCGTCGTCGGGGGCGGTTTCGTGAGCGGTACAACGAGGGGGAGACGTTGCGGGAGCGGTTGTTTGGGGCTGGGCGGGCGCGGTTGCCGGGGGACCACTTTGGGGCGCGTTATCGGGATCCGGCGGCGTTGCTGAAGCCGGCGTTGCCATTGCGGTTTCCGGCGTGAGGTTTGTGTACATATCCGTTGCTGCGGT
>NZ_JACAQC010000006.1:205912-206108 GCF_013385345.1 Pseudomonas sp. I8001 | reverse complement strand
GGCTTGAGTGTTGAAGAGCAAATCAAAAGCTAAAGCGGGCTCGGTTCAAATGTGGGAGCTGGCTTGCCTGCGATAGCATCAACTGGAAGTACCTGATGTACCGAGCCAGCTCCCACAGAAAAGCAGAGCCACCCCGCCCGTAGCAGCTGTCGAGCGCCAGCGAGGCTGCGTGCCTTTGATCTTGATCTGCGGGCCC